>USOQ01000013.1 GCA_900556395.1 Candidatus Segatella caccae
AATGCCTGCTTCTTGTCTCTCTCCTTGATGAGGAATGAGATGTTATAGTTAGAACCACCATAAGAAATCATTCTAACTGGAATGTTCTTCATCGCTTCTGTAGCGAGGGTTTCGAAGCCTACGTTGCTCCAGTCAAGGTCGCCCACGACACAAATGATACACATATCGGAGTCGACTGTCACAGTGCCATATTTCTTGAGTTCGTTGACGATATCGTTGAGGTGTGCATCGTTGTCGATACTCATGCTGACACCCACTTCTGAAGTAGCAATCATGTCGATAGGAGTCTGGTAGCTCTCGAAGATTTCGAATACCTTGCGCAAGAAACCTGTGGCAAGCAACATACGACTACTCTTGATCTTGATGGCTGTGATATTGTCTTTGGCTGCTACAGCCTTGATTTTTCCACGTACGATGACATTGTCGATGATGGTGCCATCTGCCTTGGGGTCGAGGGTGTTCTTCAAGCGTACAGGGATGCCTGCGTATTTGGCGGGCTGTACACAGGTGGGGTGCAGAATCTTAGCACCAAAGTAAGCCAACTCGGCAGCCTCCTCGAAGTTGAGCTGATGTACTGCTTCTGTGTGGTCAACGATGCGTGGATCGTTGTTGTGCATACCATCAATGTCGGTCCAAATCTGTATCTCGTCAGCAGGGAGAGCAGCACCGATGAGAGAGGCTGTATAGTCGCTACCACCACGTTGCAGGTTGTCTACTTCGCCGTAAGCGTTGCGGCAGATGAATCCCTGTGTGATATATATTTGCTGGCCCTGGTTCTTCTCCATGATGTCAGCGAGTTTCTCCTTGATGTATTGTGGGTCGGGTTCAGCGTTCTTGTCCGTGCGCATGAAGTCGAGTGCATTGAGCAGAACGGCCTTGATGCCCTGTTCCTTCATGTAGTTTACCACCATGTTGGTGCTCATAATCTCACCTTGTGCCACGATGCTTTTCTCCTCAAAGGAAGTGAAGAGGTCTTTTGTGAAAGAGCGCAGGTAATCGAATTCGCCACGGAGGAACTCGCTGGTGGTCTTTTTCATCTCCTCGGTGGAGTAGAGATCTTCCACATGCTGCATGTATTTTTTCTCCAGGTTGTTGATTACTTCGTTGGCTCCCTCTGGATTCTTCTTGTAGAGATAGTCAGAGATCTCAACGAGTGAGTTTGTTGTACCGCTCATCGCAGAAAGTACGATGAAAGTAGGTTCACCTGATTCTGTAACCAAGGAGGTTACTCCCTTCATGCGCTCAGGTGAGCCAACCGAAGTACCTCCAAATTTCATTACCTTCATAGTCTTGTTATTTTAAATCATTTATAATTTTGTTCCAGTTTAGCTATTCTCTTTTTTTAGCTTTCCTCAGCGTCCTCGGTGAGGTCGATGTGATTGTACTCGTTGGTCACATCGTGCAAATGACCCTCTTTGCATCGGTATACGATGCCTGGGTATTTGTCGAGCATGGGTATGTTGTGGGTCGACATGACGACAGCCGTACCCTGTTTGGTGATATCTTTGAGTATGCCTACGATATGGCTTGCTGTCTCAGGGTCGAGGTTGCCTGTAGGTTCATCAGCGATGATGAGCTTAGGGTTGTTGAGTAACGCTCGAGCAATGGCGATACGCTGCTGTTCGCCACCAGATAGCTCATGCGGCATTTTGTCTATTTTCTCGCTCATTCCTACCACTTCAAGAACCTCCTTGATGCGTTCTTCGCGTTCCTGTTTGTCCTTCCAGCCTGTAGCTTTCAGTACAAACTCGAAGTTCTTGTGTACGCTGCGGTCGTGCAGTAGTTGGAAGTCTTGAAAGATGATGCCCAGCTCTTTTCTTAATGCAGGTACATCTTTGCGCCGGATGGTAGTGAGGTCTCTGCCTAATATTTCTGCTTTTTCTGTCTCTCCTTCCACGAGGTCGAGCTCGCAGTATAGGGTTTTGAGCAACGAACTCTTTCCAGAGCCCACCTTTCCGATGAGATAAGTGAATTCTCCTTCATCCACATGGAAGTCGACATCGTGGAGAATGCACTTGTCTGCTTGGTAGATACTTACGTTTTTATATTCTATCAGCATTGTGTTACGTTTTTATGGTTTAGTGCTTATTGCAAAAGATCTGTCTCTTGACGATTGTCGCCTTCCGACAGCTCTTTGTAGGGTTACTTCATTTCACCTTTACTTTTTGCCACCCTGCGTTTCTTGTCCCAATCGGGGTCGTGACGTTTCTGCAACTCGCTTACCACGTCTTCTATGCGCAGATTCTTGCTGGTGAGAAGTACGATGAGGTGATAGAGCAAGTCGGAAGATTCGTAGATGAGTTTTTCGTCGTTGCCATTGGTGGCCTCGATAATGGTTTCTACAGCTTCTTCGCCCACCTTCTGTGCCATCTTGTTGATTCCTTTTCGGAATAGGCTTGTGGTGTAGCTTCCCTCGGGCATTTCCTCGTGTCGCTTATTGATGAAATCTTGCAGTTCTGAGAGGAAGAGGATAGGGTTGAGTGTATTCTCTTCAGCCCAACAAGTGTCAGTACCTTTATGGCATGTAGGACCATCGGGATGCACCTTGATGAGCAATGTGTCGTTGTCACAGTCGTTCTGTATGCTGACGAGGTTTAGATAGTTGCCAGAAGTTTCTCCCTTGGTCCACAGGCAGTTGCGCGAGCGGCTCCAAAAGGTGACTTTCTTGGTTTCTATGGTTTTGTCGTATGCTTCTTGGTTCATGAATCCCAACATCAGCACGTTCTTAGTTACAGCGTCCTGTATGATGGCTGGAACAAGTCCGTCCATTTTCTTGAAATCTATTTCCATGATTGTTTGATTCTGCTATTTATTCACATTCTGCTATTTTATTCACATTCTGTTATTCTTCATATTCTCACGTTGACGCCTTCTTCACGCAAGTATTTCTTGAGATCGGGGATGGCTATTTCTCCGAAGTGGAACACGCTGGCAGCTAATGCTGCGTCTGCTTTTCCTATGGTAAAGGCATCGCGGAAGTGTGCCATACTGCCTGCACCTCCCGAAGCAATAATAGGAATGCTTAGTTCCTCAGCAAGCTGTGCCAATGCTTCATTGGCAAACCCCTGTTTCACGCCATCATGGTCCATGCTGGTGAAGAGGATTTCTCCTGCACCTCTGTCAGCCACTTCTTTAGCCCAGTCGAAGAGCCCCAATTCCACTCGTTCTCTACCTCCTTTTACATAGCAGTGCCATCCGTCGTGGTCAAGTCGGGCGTCGATGGCACATACACACACTTGTGAACCATAATGTCCTGCTATCTCGTCAATAAGTTGTGGGTTGCGAATGGCTGCACTGTTGATGCTCACCTTGTCAGCTCCCGCATTGAGTAGTCTATCTACATCGCTCAACTCGTTGATGCCTCCACCTACAGTAAAGGGGATGTTTATCTTTTCGGCCACACGTGTTACCATATCTGCAAAAGTCTTTCTGCCTTCAAAGCTGGCAGTGATGTCGAGAAAAACAAGTTCGTCGGCACCTGCATCGCTATATGCTTTGCCTAACTCTACAGGGTCTCCTGCACTTCTTAAGTTTACGAAGTTAGTACCCTTTACCGTTTCACCATTTTTCACGTCGAGACATGGGATGATTCTTTTGGCCAGGCCTTTGCTCTGAGGTTGAGATGTATGATTCATCTGTCGAAAATTATGTTTTGCTATGCGATTTTTTATAGTGAACTATGTTTGTCGAACTTAGAGATTCCTTTTTTCTTATTCCTCGTTCTTGCTCTTCGTCTTTACGCTTAGAATAGTTCTTCAGCCTTGATTTTACCCTCATAGAATGCTTTTCCGAACACCACGGCAGGAATGTCAGCAGTCTCCAAGGCACGGATGTCGTCATTGCAACTAACGCCACCTGAGGCGATGAGGTGCATATCAGGATAAGCCTTCATGATTTGCTGGTAGAGGTCTATGGCAGGACCCTGCAGCGTGCCGTCCTTACTGATTTCTGTGCAGAGTACATTACGCACGCCCTTGTCAGTGTACTGTTTAAGGAAGGGGAGTAGGTCTTCGGAAGAGTCTTCTTTCCAACCATTGATAGATATTTTCCCATTTCTTACATCAGCACCCAGAATAAGTTTTTCTGCGCCATATTGTTCTATCCAGTTGAGAAAAAGCTGTGGGTTGGTAACAGCGATGCTTCCTACTGTCACCATAGCGGCTCCTGCATCGAAAGCTTTCTCTATGTCTTCTTCGGTCTTGATACCTCCACCAAAGTCGACAACGAGTGATGTAGCAGCCGTGATAGCTCTCAGCACGCCGTCATTGACGATATGCTTTGATTTAGCTCCATCGAGGTCTACCACGTGTAGTCGCTTGAAGCCCAAGCTCTCAAAATGCTGGGCCACTTCGACGGGATTTTCGTTGTATATCTTTTTCTGGTCATAGTCTCCTTTGGTGAGTCTGACACATTTTCCATCAATGATGTCGATAGCGGGAATGAGTTCTATATTCATAGTTCCAGGAAGTTCTTGAGGATTTGTTCACCTACTTTGCCACTCTTTTCGGGGTGGAACTGGCAAGTGTAGAAATTGTCTTTGTGCAGAGCAGCACTATATGGCTGAATGTAGTGAGCCGTAGCGATGGTCTCCTTGCATAGTGGTACATAGTAACTATGCACAAAATAAGTATAAGGATTTTCGCCCAAGTCTTTCATTAAGGGTGAGCTGAGGTCGTAAATCTCGTTCCATCCCATGGCTGGTACTTTGTCTTGATGTTGTTGGGGAACGAAACGCTTTACATCGGCGTCAAAAATACCAATGCAGTCTACGTTTCCTTCTTCAGAGTGACGGCAGAGTAATTGCTGGCCTACGCAGATGCCCAGTACGGGTTGAGTGAGAGACTTGATGGTTTCGTCGAGCCTATGCTCTCTAAGATAGAGCATAGCTTCTTTGGCTTGACCTTGTCCAGGGAAGAGCACACGGTCGGCCTTACGCAGGGTTTCTGCGTCGTCTGTGAGGATGGGGGTAATGCCGAGCCTCTTCATGGCGTTGACCACGGAGTAGATATTTCCGGCGTTATATTTTACGATGGCTACATCCATAAGCTGACGTTTATCTTGAGTTTACAGATGCAAAGGTACGCATTTTCTTGCAATTTAAAGAAAAATAGGGCAAAAAGATTGCAAAAGTGTGCGAATTTCTTTCAGATAGTAAGCGAAAAGGGTATATTTATTCGTCTTTATTATCTGCGGAGCGTAAAATGATGGATGTAGCTCCTATGGTAAAGAGAGTTCCGTCCTCAATAACGCGACGCTCTCTATCACCTAAGATGACATTGTCGACAAATGTTCCCGTGTAGCTTGGTCCATCTCTAAGGGTGTATTTTAGGTTGCCTTTTTTGTCGCGACTTACGTTGATGACGCAGTGATTCATATCGACACTGGGGTCGACGGTCTCAATGGGGCAGTTGATGCCGCTGTTTTTCATGTATCTGCCTATGATGTTATCGCCCATCTGCAAGGGTATCACCTGTTTGTAGGCGAAGACGTTCTCGATAACAACAATCGAACCATACCCGTTCTCGTTGGCATGTTCGTCGAGTTGTTCTTCCTTTCTGGTCTCGCGTAGTTTGGATACACCCATGCGTATGCCAAACTGCTTATTGCATTGTGGACATACGAAAACGAGACTTTGTCCTGCTTGGTACTTGGTCTCGTCGAATGTGATAAAGTTATCACACTTGGGGCATCTTACTCTTTTCATGCTTTTATTCTTTTACGAGAGTTACCCATCCGTCAGCAAAGGCCTCGTGATGGTGTAGTTTGTTGAGGGCAGCATAAGCCTGCTGCTCTGTATCATAGAAACCGTAAATAACCTTTACGTTGTTTGATGTAATCAGTACTCTTGTGTCTTTAAAGCCCTTTGCCTGCAGGCTTTCGGTGTAGGTGGCTGCGTTACGCTTGGTGACGCGGCTTGCCAATACGATGCAATAGTGAGGCTTCGCGATTTCCTGTTGCTCGATTTCTGACAGGTCTGCACTTTCGGTCTTGACAGCGCTGGGAGCTACAGAAGCGAGTGCTTCCATATTGTTGTCTTTTACCATCTCCTTAGGCATAAGTCGATTGAGCATACTGAGATCTATCTGACTCTTCTGTACCTTTGGAGTGTCGAGTGGAGTGGAAAGAGTGAAGAAAACAATGAGTGCAATGCAGGCTGCTACGGCATTGCGCAGCCAGCTCTTCTTGATTTGTACGAAGTCGCTGTGGACCTCCTCGTCGATTTCTGAATCGTTAGTGAATACTGAGTTTACAGTAGTATACTTTTCAGCCTTTTCTTCTTCTGCTGACGCGTTGGCTGGGCTGTTAATGGATACAATATCTGCGGCAGCGGTAGTTTCCTCGCTGTCTGTTAGGGTGCTGAGCTCCTTGAGTGGCTGCATGACGAATCCATCCAAACCATAGTAGTTAGGTGTAAGCAGTCCTGCCTCGCAAGGCTCAAAAGAATAGTTGCCCTGGCTGTTGAGGTAGAGAGTACCTATGTCTGATAATTCGTATTTTCCGTTGATGTCGAGCTCTGCACGAATCTCTCTTACGTCTTCCGCTATGCGGCTGAGAGCATCAGGATAGCTGATGTCATAAGCCTCTACATAGGAGAGAGCCAAGAGTGAATCGTTCATTGTGAGCTGTGGGTTGAAGCCAATGGTTCTTAGTGGTGGCAAAAACATGTTGTCTCTGCCATCATATCTTGCGTCTACATGATGAGCCATGAAGCCACCAAACTCGGGTACTATCACGCAATCGTTGCTCAAAAGTAGGATTTCTATATGTCTTTCTAATTCAATCACGTTTGCAAAGGTAGTTATTTTTTTTATACCTTCCAACATTTTTATACTAAAAAAAAGTTATAGGTGATAAAAAGGTTTATTTGTTTTGTCAGTTCAAAAAAAAGCATTATCTTTGTCCCATATATATTAAATAAGGTGTTTGCTTCTTCGTATGTGTGAGGGGCGAAAAACATAGTAAAATGGAATATTTAAAAACAGAGATTGAGGGCGTTTATATCTTAGAGCCCAAGGTTTTTCATGATGCACGCGGCTATTTCTTTGAGTCGTGGCGACAGGAAGATTTCGACCAGCATATCGGGCGTCATGTAGAGTTTATTCAAGACAATGAGTCTAAGTCGAGTTATGGCGTGTTGCGTGGATTGCATTATCAGAAAGGTGAATACTCACAAGCTAAGTTAGTGCGCGTCATTCGTGGTCGTGTGCTGGATGTGGCTGTCGATATTCGTAAGAGTAGTCCTACTTTTGGTAAGTATGTTGCCGTAGAACTGAGTGAGGAAAACAAGCGCCAGCTCTTCATTCCTCGTGGTTTTGCACATGGCTTCTTAGTACTCAGTCCTGAGGCTGTTTTTACTTATAAGGTTGACAATGTGTATGCTCCTCAGCAGGAAGCGAGCATTCGTTGGAATGATGAAGATATCCACATAGAATGGCCCATTTCTGCCGATGGTGTTCTTACTTCAGAGAAGGATCTTCTCAAAGCTACCTCTTTGAATGATGCAGAGGTGTTTGAGTAAATGGAGAAATAGAAAAGGAAAATTAAAACATTGATGAATCGCAATATTTTATTATTGTTTGTAGGATGCTTGTTGCTTTTTGCTGCTTGTCAAGAACGTGCTCCGAAGACTGAATTTCGCGAAGATGCGAAGGCTAAACAGATGCTACAGGGTATGTGGATAGACGAAGATGGCGAAGATGTAGTCTTTCGGGTGAAGGGCGACACCCTCTATTATCCTGACTCTACCAGCATGCCAGCTTACTTCTATATCTCTGCCGATACCTTTGTAGTGAAAGGTGCTAATGAGATACGTTATGCTATTGTCAAACAGGCGGCTCATCTCTTTGAGTTTAAGACGCAGAATGGTGATATACTCAAATTGGTGAAAACTACAGATAAGGCTTATCTCAACTCGTTTAAGCACCAACATCCTGTAGTACTCAACCAAGGACAGCTTGTGCGTCGCGACACGATAGTAGCTTTCGGTGCAGAGAAATATCATCTTTATACACAAGTCAACCCCACTACCTACAAAGTACTTAAGAGTACCTATAATGAAGATGGAGTGGGGGTAGACAATGTGTATTATGATAATATCGTCAACGTGAATGTCTATCATGGAGCTTCACGTCTATTTGGGCGAGATTTTCGTAAGCAAGATTTTATTCGTCAAGTTCCTGCTTCTTTCTTGGAACAGGCTGTGCTGAGCGATATGGTTTTCCGTGCAATAGATAAGACGGGCATTCATTTCCGTGCTGTCCTTGCCATGCCAGATAGTTCGGTGAGCTATCAAGTTGAAGTGACCATCTCATTTGATGGTCACCTCGATATCCGTACAGCAGGCGCTTGATGTGCCTACATAGATTTTGTATTTCCCTGGTACTACCCTCATGGTGTTGGTATCAGGGTCCCAACATTCAAAACTGTTTTGTGGCAGAGGGATGCTAACAGTTTTTTTCTCTTTTGCCTTGAGGATTACACGTTGGAAGGCTTTTAGGCTTTTTATAGGGCCTTCTGCATCTGCCATTTGTCGGATGTATACCTGTGCTACTTCTGTTCCTTCGCGTTTGCCTTTGTTTTGTATTGTAAAGGTCAGATAGCCATCTTTATAAGTTGGTTTGCCGTAGTCGAAGGTTGTGTAACTCAATCCATGTCCGAAGGGGAATAGAGCTTCACCCTCAAAGTAGCGATAGGTGCGGTTCTTCATAGAGTAGTCGAGGAAGTCGGGCAAGTCGTTGGTGCTCTTATAGAATGTAACAGGTAGTTTGCCTGATGGGTTTACCTCTCCAAAGAGTACTTTGGCCACCGCTTCACCACCTCGTTCGCCAGGATACCATGCTTGCAGTATAGCTTGTACATTCTTTGTCTCTGGCACTAAAGCTACTGCCGATCCCGAGCAGTTGATGAGTATAACCCTCTTACCAGCCTCATGGAGCATGGCTATAATTTCTCGTTGCACCTGTGGCAGTTCGATATTAGTACGGTCTCCACCTTTAAAGCCAGGCTCTGAGACTTTCATTTCTTCGCCTTCAAGCTTAGGCGATATGCCACCAACAAAGATGATGGTGCGTGTATTGCCTATTTCGGCAAGTAGCTGTTCTCGTTGGCTGTTGTCGATATTGGTTTTTCCGTCCAATGTACGAGTCAGTGTGCAGGCAGGAATGTATTTCACTTCTTTTCCTACTTGCTGTCTGATACCTTGAAGGATGGTAATGGTTTCGGTGGGAGTTCCGTTGTAGTTTCCCCATTGCATGATCGAGTCGTTAGCGTTGGGTCCCATCACCACCAAGTCGATACTTCTGTCGAGTGGCAGAATCTTGTTGTGGTTCTGTAGCAGCACAATGCCTTCTTCTGCCATCCTCAGTGCCATTTGTTTATGTTCTTTGCTCGCTATGACACTTGCAGGAATGTGTGTCCAACTTACCTGTTCGTCCTTGTCAAAGTCGCCCAATTCTATTCGTGCTTTGAGTAGCCTTTTAAGACAAGTGTTCACTTTTTCCTCACTGACAAGACCTGTTCTCACCGCCTCGGGCAATGAGCGATATGAATGTCCACATTCTACATCCGTTCCTGTGGCTATAGCCTGTGCCGTAGCTTCGGCTGCATTGTCGGCGGTGCCGTGTCGCCCTGGTTTGTAGAAGTCGTCTATGGCTCCACAGTCAGAGGTGATAAGTCCGTCAAATCCCCATTCCTCTCGCAGAATGAAGCGCTCCAACTGTGCATTAGAACAACAGGGTTGACCATTAAACCGCTGATAGGCACACATCACTTCTGCTACATGCGCATCTTGCACGAGCGACTTGAAGGCAGGTAGATAGGTCTCCCATAAATCGCGTGCTGGCAGATGTTCTATATTGAAGTTGTGACGATTCCATTCTGGTCCGCTGTGTACTGCAAAGTGCTTGGCACAAGCCAGTAGTTTTCGGTATTTATTGTTGGCTGGTGTTCCGTCAAAGGCTTGTCCTTGCAGACCATTCACCACGGCCCTTCCCATACGTGCCGTCAGATATGGGTCCTCACCATAGGTTTCTTGTCCACGTCCCCATCTTGGATCGCGGAAAATATTGATGTTTGGTGTCCAGAAGCTGAGACACTGGTATCTCTTTATCTTTCCTGTAGCTTTTGCTTGTTGTGCCTTGGCTCTTGCCTCATCGCTCACGCCTGTAAAAACTTGGTAGAGCAGTTGGTCGTCGAAAGACGAAGCCATCGCCATCGTGATGGGGAAGACGGTAGCATAGCCATTGCGGCCTACGCCATGCAAGGCCTCGTTCCACCATTGGAACTGCGGAATACCCAATCTGTCTATGGCAGGTGAAGTGTCCATCATCAGCAGAGTCTTTTCTTCGAGGGTAAGTCTTGTCAGCAGATCGTTGGCTCTTTCTTCTGATGTAAGACTTGGGTCTTGATAGGGTAATAACCTCTGCTGTGCCTTAGTGTCTGGTGCTGCTATGGCAGTCAAGGCAATGGCAAAAAGTAGTTTTTTCATCATAGTTTTATGTTTTAGTTTTATAAAAGGTATATACTTGCCGACAAAGTTACAAAAAAAAATGCGAAAAAAACTTCCTGCAGATTTTATAATTTGATATTTTCTTCAGGCTTCTTAATTTTTTTTCAACATCATTTCTTTTGTCATTTAGAAAAAAATAAGTAGCTTTGCACACATGACAGTAACGCTTATTATTTTAATCATTACCGTTGCCATGTTTATATGGGGCAGAGTGAGGGCCGACATTGTGGCACTTACTGCCTTGGCAGCACTCCTTGTTTTCGGAATACTTACTCCAGCCGAAGCCCTTGCAGGTTTTTCTTCACCCATCGTCATCATGATGATAGGACTCTTTGTTGTGGGAGGTGCCATCATGCAAACTGGTTTGGCGAAGCTCACGGGTAACAAATTGATGGCACTTTCACGGGGCAACGAAACCATTACCTTTCTCTTGGTCATGCTCGTCACCTCGTTTATCGGAGCCTTTGTCAGCAATACTGGCACCGTGGCCCTGATGATGCCCATCATCGTAAGCCTTGCTGCAGCATCAGGGTTGCAATCATCGCGATTCCTCATGCCTTTGGCCTTCGCGGGTAGCTTAGGTGGCATGCTTACGCTCATTGGTACACCGCCCAACTTGGTTATCGATGAAGTGCTCACAGAGGCAGGTTATCAGTCGCTTAGCTTCTTCTCGTTCTTGCCAGTAGGTCTCATTGTTATTGCTATAGGCATCGTTGTACTGATGCCTTTGAGCCGACTTTTCTTGAGTCGTAAGCAGAGTGGAAAGAAAAAGCAGAGTGGCAAATCGCTCGACGACTTAGTGATGGAATATCAATTGCTCGACAATCTGCATAGATACATCGTGCCAAGCCATCGTTCTTCTGCAGCTATCGACGAAAAGGGCGAGAAACTTGAGATAGTGGGCAAGACACTCAAACAACTCTCAGTGCAGAAGGACTATGGCGTGAGTGTCATCGAGATAAGAAACGAGAAGAAGTCGCGCTTAGGACTGATGAAAGACGTCAATCAGAACATGGCCAAGAGCAGTAGCGTCATTGGTGAGCACGACATCTTATATATAATAGGTGACGAGGAGAAGATGCAGCGATTTGCTGCAGACTATGATCTGCGAAAGATGAAAGATGTGAAGATAGATTTCTACGATCTCGGACTTTCCGAGATTGTCGTTATGCCTACTTCTCATTTTGCAGGTTTGCGTATTGGTGATGCTAACCTGAGAAAACGTTTTGGTATTAACGTACTGGGTGTAAAACGTGGCGACGAATATATAACTGATAATCTTATAGCCACTCGTCTGCATGTGGGCGATATGCTATTGGTGCAGGGCGAATGGACTAACTTAGCGCACCTGGCAAGTGATACGACCAACTGGGTGGTGCTCGATCAACCAGAGAAGACTGCCGATAAGGTTCTTCTCGATTATAAGGCTCCCGTTGCTGCTGCCATCATGTTGCTGATGGTGGCGATGATGGTTTTCGACTTTATTCCTGTTGCTCCTGTAACAGCGGTTATCATAGCAGGTTTGCTGACTGTTTTTGCAGGATGTTTCCGAAATGTTGAAGCGGCCTATAAGACCATCAACTGGGAGAGCATCGTGCTTATTGCTGCCATGATGCCTATGTCTACAGCCCTCGAGAAGACAGGAGCTTCGGCTTTGGTGTCGCAGACCTTGGTAGATAGCTTGGGTGTTTTAGGCCCAACAGCTCTTTTGGCAGGCATTTATTTCACTACCTCGCTCATGACGATGTTTATCAGCAACACGGCCACAGCAGTCCTCATGGCGCCTATCGCCCTGGTGGCAGCTCAACAGGTAGGGGTGAGTCCTTATGCTTTCCTCTTTGCTGTTACCTTAGGAGCCAGTATGTGTTTTGCTTCGCCTTTTTCTACTCCTCCCAATGCTCTTGTGATGAAAGCCGGAGGCTATACGTTTATGGATTATGTCAAGGTAGGTTTGCCTTTGCAGATTATTATCGGCATTGTCATGACTTTTGTTCTTCCTTGTCTGTTCCCTTATTAAGTTGACTTTTGCTAAGAAAACTTCTACCAAATATGAATCAAGACATGATGGAAATGAATGAGGAGTCTCAGAAAGCTTGGGACATTATAGAAAAGACAAGTGCCAACTTGTTTCTTACGGGAAAGGCTGGTACAGGAAAAACTACATTTTTGAAAGAGCTTAGGCGTCGTTCGCCAAAGCGTATGGTGGTCTTGGCTCCTACAGGAATCGCTGCCATCAATGCTGGTGGTGTCACCATCCATTCTTTCTTTCAGCTGCCTCTTTCGCCTTATCTTCCAGGTACTACATTCGCTGGTGGTGAGAAGAAGCGATTTCAGTTTAGTAAGGTGAAGCGAAATATCATCCGAACGATGGACCTCTTGGTCATTGATGAGATTAGTATGGTGCGTAGCGACTTGCTCGATGCCATAGACTCCGTGATGCGTCGTTATCGCCGCCATGACTTACCTTTCGGTGGTGTGCAACTGCTCATGATAGGCGACTTGCAGCAGTTGGCACCTGTTGTGACCGAACATGAGGAAGGACTTCTGCGCCAGTATTACGACACTCCCTTTTTCTTTTCGAGTAAAGCCCTGCAACAGGCATGTTACCTCACCATAGAGCTTAAGACGGTCTATCGTCAGCAGGATGAGCATTTTGTGGCATTACTCAATCAGATAAGGGAAAATAAGGCAAGTGATGAAACTCTTGCTGCACTTAATCAACGTTATATTCCCGATTTTCAGCCTCCTAAGGGTGGTGACTACATTCGGCTTACTACACATAATATCCCTGCTCAGCATATCAATGAGCAGGAATTAGGCAACTTACCCTCTCAAGTATATAGCTTCACGGCAGAGGTGGAAGATAACTTCCCTGAGTCTTCTTATCCTGCCGATTATTGTTTGCAGCTGAAGGTGGGAGCTCAGATTATGTTTATCAAGAATGATGCAGAGCATCGTTTCTATAATGGTATGATAGGTGAGGTGACCCATATTGAAAATGGGAAAATCACTGTGAGAGGAAAAGATGAAGGGGAGGAGTTCTTGCTGGATAAGGCGGAATGGTCCAACTCGAAGTACACGCTCAATGAGCAGACGCAAGAGATCGAGGAAACTGTGGAGGGCGTTTTTCGACAGTATCCCGTTCGTCTGGCCTGGGCCATCACCATTCATAAGAGTCAGGGACTTACCTTCGAGCACGCCATCATTGATGCTTCACACTCCTTTACCCATGGTCAGACCTATGTGGCGCTGAGCCGTTGTAAGTCGCTTGAGGGTATGGTGCTCAGCACGCCTTTGTCTCGTTCAGCTATCATCAGCGACAGCACTGTCGACTTGTACAACGATTGTATGGTTTCTCCCACGATGGAGCAGATTGCAACGTTGCAGCAACTCTATGTGCAGCAGTGTATTGGCGATCTGTTTGATTTTCGCCCTATGCAGCAGAGTTATGAGTTGTTGATGCGCTGCTTGGTGGAGTATTTCATGAGCAATTATCCTCGTTTGGTGGCAGAATATCAGAAACTCAGTGTGGTGCTGAAAAGTTTGACAGGTGTCTCAGACAAGTTTCGCCTGCAGTATACACGTATGTTGAGTGCTAATCCTGATGTGAGTGATGAGGCCTTGCAGGAACGAATAAACAAAGCGGCTCACTATTTTTGGCAGAAAATAGGGGTGATTACCGATTTGGTCAAAAAGTCGAATTTATCTACCGATAATAAGACTGCTAAGAAGCAGTTTGAAGATCGTTTCTCTACCTTTGCAGAGGAGGCTCTGCTCAAACAGTCGCTTCTGCGTTATGAGCAGGAAGCTGAATTCTCTGTGAGTGACTTTCTCAAAAAGAAAGCTCAATTTCTGTTGGCGCAGAGTGAAGAGGCGAGTTCGGGAGGAGGACGTAAGCGTAAGTCTTCTGTTGCTAAGGAACAGAAAACTCCTAAGGCTCCAAAGATTCCAACGAAGCAAATCAGTCTGGGACTCTTTAAGGAGGGTATGAATGTGGAGCAGATAGCTAAGGCCCGCGGACTGGCTCAAAGTACCATTATCAGCCATCTGGTATATTATGTTCGCTCGCGTGAGTTGGGACTCAGATCGCTTATCCCAAGCAGTCGGGAAAAGAAGATACGCGACTTCATGCAGGCTCATCCCGATATGAATACGGTTTCTGCCATCAGGGAAGCTTTAGGAGGAATTTATGAATATTGGGAAATCCAACTTGTGAAAGGTGTGGAGTAGAAAAATGGCACAAAAAAATGAAAGTACTTGCGTTAGCCATCGCAAGTACTTTCATCAGCTCGTGAAAGTACTTTCAACAGCCATCGCAAGTACTTTCATTTTTTATGGGTATTTGGCTTAAATTCTCATGACTTGTTTTACACCCTTGACAGCACTCAACTTTTTGATGAGAGCTTCGGTGCGTGAGGCGTCATCAATCATCACCGTGATGTTGCCCGAGAAGAGACCATCCTTTGACGAGATGTTGATGCCTCGCATCACCAGTTTGTCTTCTTTAGAGATGATGTTGGTGATATTGCTCACGATGCCGATATCATCATTGCCGATGATGCGTAGGGTGATGGCATACTTGGAGGTTCCCTTGCCACTCCATTTCGCTTTGACGATGCGATAGCCGAAGCGTCGCTGCAGTTCCTTGGCATTAGGGCAGTCGGAACGATGCACCTTGATACCTTTGCTTACGGTGACGAAGCCGAAGATGGGGTCACCATAGATAGGGTGGCAGCAGTGAGCCAGTTCAAAGTCGATACCCTTCAGATTTTCGTCTATGACGAGCACATCGTCGCTCTGTCGCATCATTTCCTCTGTAGGGTTTTCATATTCGAACTCTGCAGCACTGGCAGCAGGACGGGTTGTGTTGGTCACGTTCAAGTCGTGGTCACGCTCTGCGATATACTTCTCGATGATACTATTGGGATCTATCTTCTCTTCAGCTATATCCTTATAGAAATCCGAGTTTTCCTTATATCCCATCTTCTTGATGGTGCGAGCCATGATGCTCTCTTCGATTTCCACTTTTCTGTTCTTGAAGCGTCGTTCGAGAAGTTCCTTGGCAAAGATTCCTTCCTTCTTCTGTGTTTCCTTGATGGCGAGACGAATCTTAGCCTTGGCTTTCGATGTCTTTACGATATTGATCCACTCCTGTCGAGGCTTCTGGTTGCTCTGGGTGAGAATTTCTATCTGGTCGCCCGAGTGTAGCTCATGCCTAAAGCTAACGGCTCTTCCATTGATTTTACCACCTACGCAGGTGTTGCCGATACGTGAGTGGATGTAGTAGGCGAAATCGAGCACAGTGGCTCCCTTGGGGAAGTTGAGTAGGTCGCCCTTGGGGGTAAAGACATACACCTCGTCTTCCTTCAGATCCATCTTGAACTGGTCCATCAGTTGCAAGTCATCATTGTTCTCCAAGGCGCTTCTAATGTTGGCGAGCCATTCGTCGATACCTCCTGTCTCGCTCTTGATACCTTTGTAACGCCAGTGAGCAGCAAGGCCATGTTCGGCAATCTCGTCCATGCGTTCGGTGCGAATCTGTACCTCCACCCATTTGTTTTCAGGTCCGAGTACCGTGGTGTGCAGGCTCTCGTAGCCATTGCTCTTAGGCACGGAAAGCCAGTCGCGCATGCGTTTGGGATTGGGCTGATACATGGCGGTGATGAGTGCAAAGACTTGCCAACACTGCATGTACTCTTTATCGCGTGGCGAGTCGAGGATGATGCGTATGGCAAAGAGGTCGTACACACCTTCGAAGCCACATTGCTGCTTTTTCATCTTTTGCCAGATGGAGTGGATGCTCTTGGTGCGCCCCTTCATGTGATATTTCAGTCCAGTTGCATTGAGCTTCTCCTCTATAGGTTGGATGAATCGTGCTATATATGCATCGCGTGAGGCTTTAGTGGCATTGAGCTTCTCCTTAATCATATAGTAGGCATCGTGCTCCAGATACTTCAGACTCAGGTCTTCGAGTTCGCTCTTTAACTTGTATAAGCCCAACTTGTGAGCAAGAGGCGCATACAGATAGTTGGCTTCTTCGCTTACGCGCTGTTTGGCTTCGAGTTGGTCGGTATCTCTTATCTGTCGCATGACGTTGACACGACTGGCTATCATGATGAGAATCACGCGCATATCTTCAGAGAATGAGATGAGCAGATTGCGGAAGTTCTCGCTCTCGATAACGGGTGTGCGCTTGTATAGCTCATTGATGCGTTGTAGTCCTCGTATGATGTGTGCCACGCCTTCACCATACTTTTGATTGATGTCGTCGATAGTTTGATAACCATCCACTACGCTGGTCTGCATGAGGATGGCTATTACACCATCGCGTCGTAGACCTATCTCGTTAACAGCTATTTCTGCTGTCTGTAGTGCGTGCAGAATGGGGTTAAGTCCAAAGACATCGCGGTTTATCTGGTTGTTAATGAAAGCGTGATGTATGTCTTCTCTCAATAGTTTTTCGTCCTGGTCATTAAAGGTGCTTCCGACTGCATTGCGCAGTCGGTCCAGGATGAGTAGGGTCTGTTCCCTTTCTTCGGGTGTAAAAGTGAATTTTTCGTCCATAATTCGTCCCTTTTCTTAAATTCTTATTGCAAAGGTACAAAAAAACGTTTGAAAATTTCTTATTTACAAAAAAACTTACTATATTTGTAGCACAACTAAAGAAAAAATAACATAAATATGGTATCATGAATCAGCAAGAACTAAACCAAATTGCTGCTCGCGGCATTTCGGAACAGCAAATTGAAAAACAATTAGAGCAAATCAAGAATGGTTTTCCTTTCCTTCGCCTTGAGGGCGCAGCAGCTATCGGCAAGGGTATTGTGGCTCCTACCGAAGAGGAAGTGAAGCAGTATGAACAAGTATGGGACAACTATAAGAAGCAAGGTCATCGCATCGTGAAGTTTGTACCTGCATCAGGTGCGGCAAGCCGTATGTTTAAGGACCTCTTTGCCTTCCTCGATGCGCCTTATGATGTGCCTACTACTGACTTTGAAAAGCATTTCTTTGAGCATATCAAGAAGTTTGCTTTCCGCAAGGCTCTCTGCAGCAAGTGCAAGGAGAACGAGGGCAGCAGCGTATGCGACCTGATCAAGGCTGGTAACTATAAGGCTGT
This sequence comes from Candidatus Segatella caccae, assembly GCA_900556395.1. GTDB lineage: Bacteria > Bacteroidota > Bacteroidia > Bacteroidales > Bacteroidaceae > Prevotella > Prevotella caccae. The sequence continues at coordinate 17,625 of USOQ01000013.1, forward strand.
AGTGGCCAATCTGCTGAAGGAGAAAGGTCTGAACTATGGTCAGTTGCCTAAGGGCTTGCTGCAGTTCCATGAGTATTCTGAGGAGGAGGTGCGTACACCCATGGAGGAGCATCTTGTAGAGGCTGCTCTCTATGCCAGCAGTAATGGTGAGGCTAACGTTCACTTCACCGTATCTCACGACCATTTGGAACTCTTTGAGAAGATGGTGGCAGAGAAGGCTGAGGTATACGCCCAGAAGTTTGGTGTGAAGTACAACATCTCTTTCTCTGAGCAAAAGCCAAGCACCGATACCATTGCTGCTAATCCTGATAATACTCCTTTCCACAATGAGGATGGCTCTTTGCTGTTCCGTCCAGGTGGTCATGGTGCATTGATAGAAAATCTGAACGAGATAGATGCCGATGTGGTATTTATTAAGAATATAGATAATGTGGTGCCCGATCGTCTGAAGGCTGATACCGTGACTTATAAGCAGGTGATAGCTGGTATTTTGGTATCTCTGCAGCAGAAGGCTTTCGAGTATCTGCGTGTGCTTGACTCGGGTGCTTACAATCATGATAAATTGGAGGAGATTATCCGATTCTTGCAGCGTGATTTGTGTTGTCGCAAGGCCGATATCAAAGAGCTTGAGGATGCTGATCTTGTAATTTATCTGCGTAAGAAGTTGAATAGACCAATGCGTGTATGTGGCGTGGTGAAGAACGTAGGTGAACCTGGCGGTGGTCCATTCCTTACTTATAACAGCGATGGTACTGTCAGCTTGCAGATATTGGAAAGTTCACAGATAGATAAAAACAACCAGAAATACATGGACATGTTTGCTCAGGGTACTCACTTCAACCCAGTAGACCTTGTATGTGCTACAAAGGACTACAAGGGCAATGATTTCGACTTGCCTCAGTATGTCGATCCTAAGACTGGATTTATCAGCAACAAGAGCAAGAATGGCAAGGAGCTGAAGGCGCTTGAGTTGCCTGGTCTTTGGAATGGAGCGATGAGCGATTGGAATACGATTTTCGTTGAGGTGCCTCTCAGTACTTTCAATCCTGTAAAGACTGTTAACGACTTGCTGCGTGATCAGCATCAGGCAACGGTATAAAGTTCACCTTTCTGTTTTGCTATGTTTCACGCATAGCAAGGCAGAAAGAAATATATAAAAAAAAACTTCACCCATCCTTCTTCTCTGTATAGAGTAGGGAGGATGGGTGAAGTCGTTTTGAGGATGTCTATATCTTATTCGTTCATCAAGAAGTTTTTGAATGAAGCAAAATCCTTAGTCATCTCGATGCTCTGTTTCTTGCCCTTCATAAACTCTGCAAGGCGAGCAGGAATCTCGATTTCGGTGCCGAGGATGCTGTCCACCTTCTCCTTGAACTTGGCAGGATGGGCAGTCTCGAGGAACACACCAACCTCGCCTGGCTTCAACTGTTCCTTCAAGGCACGATAACCGCAAGCTCCATGAGGATCAAGCACATACTTGGTGTCGTTGTAACATTGCTTCATGGTTTCTGCTATCTGTTCGTCCTTGTATGTGGCACCGCTGATGTAGGCTATGATGGCCTCGTGATTGCCCTTATATAGGTCGTAAATGCGAGCAAAGTTGGATGGGTCGCCTACGTCCATGGCGTTAGCGATGGTAGCCTTGCTGGGCTGTGGGTTGTACTGTCCTGTCTGCAAGTAGTTGTAGAAAATGTCGTTGGCATTGTTGGCTGCAATGAAACGATGGATAGGCAGTCCCATCTCGTGTCCAAAGAGTCCGGCAGTGATGTTACCGAAGTTTCCACTGGGAACGCAGATTACCAACTTGTCGGCAAGTCCCTTCTCCTTCATGCGTGCATAGGCGTTGAAGTAGTAGAAAGCCTGTGGCAAGAAGCGAGCTACGTTGATAGAGTTGGCAGAGGTGAGCTTCATGTGCTTGTTGAGCTCTTCGTCCATGAATGCAGACTTAACGAGTGCTTGACAATCGTCGAAGACTCCATCTACTTCGAGAGCAGTGATATTCTTACCGAGGGTAGTAAACTGGCTCTCCTGTATCTTACTTACCTTACCCTTAGGGTAGAGCACGTAGACGTGGATTCCGTCTACACCAAGGAAACCATTGGCTACTGCCGAACCTGTGTCGCCCGATGTGGCAACGAGCACGTTGACTTCTTCTTTGCCTTCCTGACGAACGAAGTATTGCAGCAGACGAGCCATGAAGCGTGCGCCTACATCCTTAAAGGCGAGGGTAGGACCATGGAAGAGTTCTAAAGAGTAGATGTTGGGTTCTACTTCTACGACTGGACAGTCGAAAGCCAAGGTGTCGTAAACGATCTTTTTCAGCGACTCTGCGTCTACATCTTCTCCAAAAAAGGCATCAGCCACTTGGTAGGCTATCTCTTGGAAGGAGAGTTTCTCTATGTTGTCGAAGAAATCTTGTGGCAACTTCTTAATGATTTCGGGCATGTAGAGACCACGGTCTTCTGCCAGTCCTTTTACTACCGCCTTGTGAAGATCGGCGATGGGTGCTTTCTTATTGGTTGAATAGTATTTCATAATTGTAAGTGAAGTGTGAAGAACGAAGAGCGAAGAAACAACGTTCGGCGACCGAAGGGAAAGCCAATTCAAATGTCTTAATTCTTATTCTTTGTTCATTCACAATTTTTTTCTTTGTTTATTTTTCTCTCTATGAAGAATTAGAGTTTTTCCTGAGTGAAGAATCCCATGTCTTGATACATTTGAATTCTCAACTCTTCACTCTACATTCTTCACTTTATAGCCATGAAGGTATTCATGAATTCCTGTAGTTGTAACAGTCCATAGTAGCCTCTCACGCTGCTTACCTCATCGTAAGTCTCTACATCATCAGGCTCGATGCCAGGATAATAGATGATGAATGGGACAGGCTCTTTCACGTGAGTGCGGACCTCTACAGGGGTGGGATGGTCGGGGAGAATGGCGAAACATACAGGTTCATTCCACTTTGATAGCTCATCGTAGATGGGCTTGATGAGTCGCTGGTCAAGATTCTCTATAGTCTTGAGTTTCAGCTCCAGGTCGCCATCGTGACCAGCCTCGTCGCTTGCCTCTACGTGCACATATACGAAATCGTCACCTTCTTTCAGGGCTTGTATGGCTGCCTGTGCTTTGCCTTCGTAGTTGGTATCTGCAAGACCTGTGGCGCCTTCTACGATGATGTTGCGCAGGCCTGCATAGTGACCGATACCTCGTATGAGGTCTACTGCAGAGATGACCGAACCATGCTTTATCTGTGGATACATCTGCGAAAGTGTGAGCATGTGTGGTCGATAACCTCCGCCCCAAGCCCAGATGAGGTTTGCCATACGTTCGCCACGCTCTTTTCGTGCCACATTGAAGGGATGATTCTCCAAGAGTTCCTTACTCTCTAAGATGAGTTGGTTTAGCAGGTTGGCTGTTTCGCTGGCCGTCATATGGCCCTCTTCTATTACGGCAGACTCTTCTGGTTTTACCAGAAGGGGCTTCCATTCCTCATTGGGATGGTCGTGAGGTGGAGCGCAGTCGATATGCTTGTTGCCGTTTTCCACCACGAGCAAGTGACGATATTGTATGCCAGTAATAAACTTAACGTTGGGATATTTCTTTCCGAGCGTATCGTTCAGGTAGTCAATGAGCACTTTGGCATCTTCGGTCTCGAGATTGCCACCATTATGGGTGATGATGCGTCCATCCTGTACGTTGATGATGTTGCAGCGCAGAGCCAGCTCGGTAGGCTTTAGTTCGTAGCCTATGCTGGCAGCCTCGAGAGGTCCTCGCCCTTCATATACTTCGTTTTGGTCGTAGCCCATGATGGAACTATTGGCTACCTCTGAGCCAGGATGGAATCCGTCGGGTACGGTTACCAATCTACCTGTTCTTCCTTTCTTTGCTAACATGTCCATATAGGGCTTGTTGGCATATTGTAGGAGAGTTTTGCCTCCCAGACGTTCTACAGCATGGTCGGCCATGCCGTCGCCAAGTATGATAATATGCTTCATAATAGTTATCCTTTTTTTTTGATGGGTCAGACGAGATTAAATGTTAGCGATACTCATGATGTTGGCAAAAACACCTGCTGCCGTCACGCTGGCACCTGCACCATAGCCCTGTATCATCATCGGATATTCTTTATAGCGCTCTGTGGTGAGCAATACGATGTTGTTGCTTCCTTCCAGATTATAGAAGGGGTGTTCTGGTCCTACAGCTTGCAATCCTACACTTGTCTTGCCTCCATCGAGGGTAGCAACGAATCGCCAACGTTTGTGTTCCAGGTCGAGTGTCTTACGTTTAGCCTCGAAATCGGCGTCAAGTTCAGGCAGCTTCTTCCAGAAATCGTCTATACTACCCTTAAAGTAAGAGTCGGGTACGAAGAGGTTTTTCTCTACATCGTCTTGCTCTACTCTGTAGCCAGCCTCTCGTGATAGGATAACGAGTTTACGTACTACGTCCATTCCGCTGAGGTCAATGCGTGGGTCGGGTTCGCTATAGCCTTTCTCCTTGGCCATTTGTACGGTTTCGGAGAATGGTACTACGCCAGAAATGGCATTGAAGATGAAGTTGAGTGTGCCGGAGAGCACAGCTTCTATCTTGAGTATCTTGTCACCCGAGTTGCGAAGGTCGTTGATGGTACCGATGATAGGGAGACCGGCGCCCACGTTGGTTTCGAAGCGGAATACCACACCACGTTGTATGGCGGTTTTCTTTAGTCGTTCGTAGTTCTCGTATTCGCTTGATGCAGCAATCTTGTTGGCTGCAATGATGCTTACGTTATGTTCTAACAAACTTTGGTAGAGCGCTGCAACATCCTTGCTGGCTGTGCAGTCAACAAAGACACTATTAAAGATGTTCATGGCGAGAATCTTATCGCGTAACATCTCTGGGGTGCTTGGCTCTGATTCTTTCAGTTGCTCACGATAGTTCTCCAAATCGAGTCCGTCGCGGTTGAAGATAGCATTCTTGGAAGATGCGATGCCTACTACGTTGAGCTTTAGTTTGTTGCGCTCCATGAGCTCGGCATACTGGTTCTTCACCTGTTCTATCAGTTTTCCTCCTACAGTTCCTACACCACATATAAAAAGGTTGAGTACTTTATATTCTGAAAGGAAGAAACTGTCGTGCAGTACGTTGAGCGATTTGCGCAAGTAGTCGCTCTTCACAACAAACGAGATGTTGGTCTCTGAAGCTCCCTGTGCACATGCTATGACAGAGATACCGCTTCGTCCGAGAGTTCCGAAGAGCTTACCTGCTATACCTGCAGCGTGCTTCATGTTTTCACCCACAATAGCGATGGTGGCAAGGCCACACTCTGCGTGCATAGGGAACATGGCACCATCGGCAATCTCATTCTTAAACTCCTCATTGAGCACACGGATAGCCTCTTCTACGTCTTGCTCGCGTACACCGATAGAGGTAGAGTTCTCTGATGAAGCCTGAGACACCATGAATACAGAGATGCCCTCGTTGGCCAAGGCAGTGAAGATGCGTCGGTTAACACCGATGACACCCACCATAGAAAGACCTGTAACGGTGATAAGCGCTGTACCATTGATGGATGAAATACCCTTAATGGGTTTCTGATCGGCATCAATCTTATTTTTAATAATAGTACCAGGGGCATCGGGATTGAAGGTGTTCTTTACCTTTATAGGGATATTTTTGACACAAACTGGGTAGATGGTAGGAGGATAGATTACCTTTGCACCAAAGTTGCAAAGCTCCATAGCCTCAATGTAACTCAGTTCGTTAATGGTATAAGCTGATTTGATGACACGTGGGTCGGCGGTCATAAAACCATCAACGTCTGTCCATATCTCGAGCACTTCTGCATCGAGGGCTGCAGCGATGATAGCGGCGGTGTAATCGCTTCCGCCTCTTCCTAAGTTGGTGGTTCGCTCCGTATGTTTATCGCGGCTAATAAAACCAGGTACGAGTGATATACGGGGCAACTCTTCGAAAGTATTTTTCACTAATTGTGTGGTCAACTCACTATCGAGTGTGTGTTTTCCATTGATACGCTCTGTCTTGATAAACTTGCGTGAGTCAAACCACTTGGCTCCTCTGATAAGGGTAGCCACAATCTTTGAGCTGAGCCTTTCGCCATAGCTCACAATGGCATCCTGTGTCTTCTCGCTTAAGTCGTGGATGAGGTAGACACCGAAATAGATACTCTTCAACTGTTCGAAGAGTGAGTCGACTGAAATGAATAAGTTTTCTCTGTCTTTGGTGTCTGTGATGATTGTGTCAATCATCTTGTGGTGACGATCTACCATGGCGTCGAATTCGACTTTCCATTGTTCTTCACCTTTGAGGGCAAGCTGTGAGGTTTGCAACAACTTGTCTGTGATGCCACCAAGGGCGCTCACGACTACTACAACACTCTGTTTCTTGGCCTCATTCTCTACGATGCGTTTTAGGCTGAGGATGCTTTTTACGGAACCAACCGATGTTCCGCCGAATTTTAATACTTTCATTGTTTGTTTATTTTGGTAATGTAATGCTACCCCCGAAACGACCGGGGCCGAAGCAAAACTTGGTTGCAAAAGTAAACAATTTCTATCAAACTGCCAAGGATTTGGCTAAAAAAGTTACAATTTGTTTTACTGCTGTGCTTATTAGTCTTTGAGATTTGTTATATAATAGAGTGTATTAATGGAAGTGATATTTCCCTTGTGTGGGTTCGCTTAGAAGCTGGCTATGCGTCTTGAACAATCGTGAAAGTTACGTTGAGCAGGAAAAAATGTATGTATAAATCGGTTTCTATTATGTTCAAAACATCCTGAAATATGAGAAAAAGTACATGATAATATTTTTTCAAATACAAAACAATTTTGTTATTCAAGTTTTTTGCTTACCTTTGCACGCGTATGAAAAAAAGTAAGATGAGATTTCTTTGGGCGGTGGTTGCCTTGTTGGGGTTATCGCTTGCAAGTTGTGATAAGGTGTTTGATGTCCATCCTTATGATGTTAATATTAAAGGTGAGAAGGATGTCAATGCCAAACAGATTGTAAAAATAGAGGAGGCTACCAAGGATAAAAGCACTTTTCGTTTTGCTTTTATCAGTGACTCCCATCAGTGGCTTAACGACCTCAGCGACGAGGTGAGCGATATTAACAAGCGTTCGGATATAGACTTTGTGATTCATGGAGGTGATATGACCGACTTTGGAGGTACAAAGGAATTTCTGTGGACTCGCGATAGACTCAAGAAGTTGAATAAGCCCTTTGTGGCCCTTTTGGGAAATCATGACTGTTTAGGTACAGGAACACAGGCATACAGCGTGACGTTTGGTAACCCTGACTTTTCATTTATTGCAGGAAGGGTGAAGTTTGTGTGCCTTAATACCAATGCCATAGAGTACGATTATTCTCAGCCGGTACCCAACTTCAACTTTATCAAGAGCGAATGGACCAACCGTGCAGATGAGTTCGATCGCTCTATTGTGTGTATGCATGCTCCACCTTTCTCTGAACAGTTTAATAATAATGTAGCAGACCCATTCAATCACTATATTCATCAGCTGCCTGATCTGATGTTCTGTCTTGATGGGCATGGACATCATATCCGTATACAAGATCTGTATGAGGATGGCACCATATATTATATGACAGCCAGTTCAAAGGAACGAAAGTACTATATTTTCACCATTACTCCCGACGATTATAGTTATGAGATTATTGAGTTTTAAGATATTCTTTTTGTTATGTTTGCTGATGCCTACTTACGTACAGGCGCAAGAGGTAGTAGTAGATTCCAGTGTTGTAGAAAACGAAGGAAACGTGAAGCCTACTCGTTATGATAATCGCATACACCGTTATCGTCGCTATTGGGGAGCTATTATACCTACACAAACAGTGCTACAGACTTGTGGTAACATGGGACTGGTCTCCTTGGGTGTGGGCTGGGATTATGGTAAGCACAGACAGTGGGAGACACAATTACTCATAGGCTTTATACCAAAGTATGACTCCAGTAGGGGGAAGGTAACGATGACATTGAAGCAGAACTTCATACCTTGGTCGATGCCGATGGGACATGGATGGAGTTTCGAACCCCTTGAGTGCGGCTTGTACTTCAATACAGTTTTTGGTAAGGATTTTTGGACCAAACAACCATCTAAGTATGATAGTGGCTATTATCCTTTCTCTACGCGCATACGTCCTAACATCTTTTTGGGTGAGCGCTTTACGGTGGATGTGCCAGAGAACAAGCGTAAGTTTGTGAAGAGTGTCACTTTCTTCTATGAGTTGAGCACCAACGATATTTATTTTATGCGCTTCTTTCGCAATGGTTCAGCTCCCTTTTGGGACATCTTCGGATTGTCGTTGGGCATTAAGAGTCAGTTGTTCTGATGCCTTTTTTATAATTTAAAACGATTTATAGTCTCTGCGATGTATGCTGTTTCATCCGATGTCATCATTTGATGGCAGGGTAGACTGAGTTCCTGCTGATGTATACGTTCTGTTATAGGCAATGACAGGTGGTTCCAGCAACTATAGCATTCTTGTTGATGAGGAGGAATGGGATAGTGTATTATGGTGTCGATGCCCTGCTGATGCAGATACTTCTGTAGGCTATCTCGTTTCTCGCAGAGAATAGGGAAGATATGAACCACATTTTCTTTCCAGTCGTCATACAGGTGTTGGGGTATCATGACTTGTGGGTTGTCGATAAGTTCAAGATACTCACGCGCTCTTTGGCGGCGTTTCTCATTGATTTCGTCAAGATGGTTTAACTTCACCATGAGTACAGCAGCCTGAACCTCGTCCATGCGAGAATTGTAGCCTATAAAGGGGAAAACATACTTGCGGCTACTTCCATAATTGGCTAAAGCCTTGATCACTTCAGCCAGTTCTTTATCGTCGGTAGTGACAGCTCCTGCATCTCCTAAAGCTCCCAAGTTCTTGCCGGGATAAAAACTATGAGCTGCTGCTGTACCTATCGAACCCGTCTTTCTGTTGCCAAACATACATCCGTGAGCCTGTGCATTGTCTTCAAAGAGTAGTAGATTATTAGCATGGCAGAACTCTGCTATAGCTTCTGTCATGGCACATCGTCCGTATAAATGTACAATCATCACTGCTCTTGTGCGTGGTGTGAGAGCTTGACTTAGTAGTTGGTCGTCGATCTGCAAAGTGTCTGGGTTAGGCTCTACGAGGATGGGCTTGAGTCGGCATTCGCTGATGGCTAAGATGGAGGCAATATAGGTGTTGGCAGGGACTATGACTTCATCGTTCTCATGTAGTCTTCCCAGTTCTATTTCTCCTTTTAGCATCAGCTTGAGAGCATCGAGCCCGTTGGCACAGGGTATACAAAAACTGGTGCCTATGTACTGAGCATAGGCAGCGGAAAATTGTTTGTTGGCTTCGCCCTGTAGATACCAACCACTGTCTACGACTCTGTTGATGGACTCACTGATAGCTTGCTGGTAAGGACTGTTGATGTCTTTGAGATTAAGATAGTCTATATGTTGCATGGTTTTATGCTTATCTTTTACAAAGATTATGCAAATCGAGTGCAATGAAAAGTTATTTTTTTATTGCCGAGTGCAGTTTATTTTCTGCAAAGATACATATTTTTGATGAGTTAGAGGTAGGATGGCCCTAAATATTTTATGATTTTTTTGGTGCTCTTTATGGTTGATTGTAAACTTTTGTTTACCTTTGTAGCTATGAAATATAAAAAACACTTCTTGAGCCTATCACGGGCGCTGTGGATATGGACGACGATGTTGTCTACTTTGCAAGTCGTGGCACAACGCCATGAAATATACAATCAGCGCATTGCCAGCCTGCAGGTCGTAGCAGGGCAGCAATGGCAGTCTATGCCTATTGCCGTACTGGGTGAGCCTATACATATAGATTTTGATGATATGACTCACGACTATGAGCGCTATTATTATAAGGTGGAGCATTGTGAAGCAGACTGGTCGGTATCGCAAGAAATATTTACCAGTGATTATCTACAGGGATTCAATGGCGAACTTACTATTGATACCTACGAACAGTCGCTCAATACCAATCATCTTTATACCCATTATAGTCTGACTATCCCTAACCGACATTGTCGTTTAACGATGAGTGGTAATTACAAAGTGTCTGTGTTTGCTGATGGCGATGATGCTCAGCCTGTTTTTACGGCTTGTTTTATGTTGGTGGAACCTCTTATGAAAGTATCTATGTCGGTGACAGGGAATACTGATATTGATATTTATCATAGTCATCAGCAGGTTGCTGTAGCTATAGACTATGGTGATGTGAGGGTTACCGATCCGATGAGGCAGGTGAAAACCTTAGTGTTGCAGAATGGCAGATGGGATCGTGTCGTTGTTGCCCCAAGACCAGAATATGTGAGCACTGATGGTCTAAAATGGTTACACTGCAAGCCTTTCATATTTGCAGGAGATAATGAGTATCACAAGTTTGAGATGCTCGACTTGAGTCATACCACGATGGGACTCGATAGTATTTATTGGGATGGTAGTGAGATGCATGCTTATGTGATGGCCGACTTGCCACGTCCTAACTATTTGTATGATGAGGCTGCCAATGGAGCTTTCTATATACGTAACAGTGATAATATAGATAATGCCTTCACTTCTGATTATGCTTGGGTACATTTCTTCTTACAGGCACCACGTCAGCGAGGTGATGTATATCTCAATGGAGCTTGGACTTTAGGCAGATTTATTCCGCCCTATAAGATGGAGTACAATGAAGTAGCTCAAGGCTACGAGGGGGCTGTATTGCTCAAGCAAGGATATTATAGTTACAGGTATGTAGTATTAGGGAGTGATGGTAAAACATCGTCTGTAACGACAGAGGGCAGTTTTTATCAAACGAGAAACAAGTACCAAGTGTTAGTATATTACAGAGGTGTAGGCGATCGTACCGATCGGCTGTTAGGATACTGTGAAACGAGTTTTACGATAGATAAATAAAAAAAAGTTATGATGAGTCAAAATCAGAATCTTCGAATACGAAGTCGTTTGACTCATCATAACTTTTATAATTTATATATTATTCTTTTAGTTCTTAAAGCTGTGTATAGGTGCAGGGATGCGACCAGCACGGTTAACGAAAGCTGCGCAACTGAAAGAATTGACAGGCATGATAGGTGCATGACCCAACAAGCCTCCAAAGTCAACACAGTCGCCCACCTTCATGCCGACAACAGGAATTATACGCACAGCCGTAGTCTTCTGATTAATCATTCCTATGGCAGCCTCATCAGCGATAATACCCGAAATCGTAGTAGCAGGAGTGTCGCCAGGTATGGCAATCATGTCAAGACCTACAGAACATACGCAAGTCATTGCTTCCAGTTTCTCGATGGTAAGAGCACCAGCCTCAACAGCGTCAATCATACCCTGGTCTTCGCTCACAGGAATAAAGGCACCACTAAGTCCACCTACATATGAAGAAGCCATGATACCGCCCTTCTTTACCTGGTCGTTGAGCAAGGCAAGGGCAGCTGTAGTGCCAGGAGCACCAGGATGTTCAAGACCAATCTCCTTCAGAATGTCGGCAACGCTATCACCAATGGCTGGGGTAGGAGCCAACGAAAGGTCGATGATGCCAAAAGGAATGCCCAAGCGACGTGAAGTCTCTTTGGCAACGAGCTGTCCCACGCGAGTAATCTTAAAGGCTGTACGCTTGATGGTTTCGCAGAGAACCTCGAAGCTTTCACCACGTACACTCTCTAAAGCATATTTCACTACACCAGGACCGCTGACACCCACACTGATGACAGCATCAGCTTCGCTTACGCCATGGAAAGCACCAGCCATGAAGGGGTTGTCATCAGGAGCATTGCAGAGTACTACGAGTTTAGCACAGCCCAATGAACCTTTATCCTTGGTACATTCTGCTGTCTCCTTTACGATTTCTCCCATTAAGCGAACGGCATCCATGTTGATACCTGTCTTAGTGGAACCTACGTTGATAGAACTGCACACAAAGTCTGTCTGAGCCAAAGCCTGAGGGATAGAACGTATCAAGAGCTCATCGCTCTTGCTCATACCTTTAGATACGATGGCAGAAAAACCACCGAGGAAGTTGACACCCAACTCTTTGGCACATTTATCCAACGTCTTTGCTACCTTTACATAGTCATCGGTAGTTTTGCAAGCAGAACCTCCTACTAAAGCAATCGGAGTTATAGCGATGCGCTTGTTGACGATAGGTATTCCAAACTCATTGGAAATATCTTCTCCTGTCTTTACCAGGTTTTTGGCAAGTCGGGTAATCTTATTGTATATATTGTCGCAGAGAGTGTCTACCTCTGTTGCTGCGCAATCCAATAGGTTGATACCCATTGTGATGGTGCGCACATCGAGGTTCTCCTTCTCTATCATCTTATTGGTTTCGATAACCTCAGAAATATTGATCATATAATTTTATAGTCTTATTGCACTTTTGTTCTTCAATTCTTCACTCTTCGTCTTCACTTAGATTCTGTGCATCATGTTGAAGATTTCTTCGCGCTGGCATTTTACCTGTACGCCCAAGTCCTCACCAATCTTGGTAAGTTCATCAGCGATGATTTCAAATGACTTCTTCATTTTGCTCATGTCGACAATCATCATCATGTTGAAGTACTCCTGTACGATGGTCTGAGAAATGTCGAGAATGTTGATGTCGTTTTCTGCAAGATAAGTACACACTTTGGCAATGATACCTACTGTATCCTTACCTACAACTGTAATAATCGTTCTGTTCATGAATGAATTCCTTTTAAAATGGGTTTTTATTTTGTGTGGCAAAAGTACAATATTATTGCCAAATAACCAAATAAAAGGTAGAAAAACAATAAAAACGCGCTCCTTTTGCCATAAAAGATGTTTTTCTCTTCGCAGAATCGGATATTTGCTTTATCTTTGCATAATCTAAGATTATTATTTATGAAACGAAGACTATACATATATTCCATTTGGGTAGCCGTAATGGGGATGTTGCTCTCAACGATGATGCTTCACCATCATCACTATGAGCGTATCTGCATGGTTCTGGAAGAGTGTAGTCTGGATGGCAGTTTCAACGATGAGCATACCGATCATCATGATACCGACCATGATGGTTGCCAGTTGAAACAAATGCAACATTTCTTGGTGAAAAATAGGGTGGAGAAGTCTATTGATCACTTACTACCCGATGGTAGTTTGCAGGCTTTTGTTATTCCCGTCGAAGTTGGTTATGTCTATAATGCCGCTCAAGTGGCAGTAGACTGGCAGATGCAGGCTGCTCCTCTGCCCAGTACAAGTAGCCCTTCGATAAACCGTCGCGGACCTCCTTTGTATTCTTAATTTGTTTTTTCATTGACCCTTGTTGTTCTTTTTGTCTTTTGTCGAGAAGAAAACGAGAGCCAATGAAAGTGCGTGTTTGTATATTTACGACAAGAAGAAACTGTAGCAAATTAAGAAAAAGGATCAATGATTAAGAGAATAATTTTTATAGTAGCAGTAACAGCTGTTGCTATCTTGGGTTTTGCGTATTGGCAGAACTCGCATGGAGAAGATGCTCATACTGAAGAACATGAGCATGAGCATGAAGAGGTAGATACTCAAAACATAGAGTTGAATGATAAACAAGTAAAGGCTGTCGATTTGAAATGGGGAGCCGTAGAGACTCGTGAACTTGATGCCACGATACAGGTCAATGGTACTTTGGTGTTGCGTGCGCAACATGTAGGATTAGTGACATCGTTGATGGGGGGAGTAGTAAAAAAAGTATATGTGAAGGAAGGTCAGCACGTGTCGAAGGGGCAGGTCGTTGCCACGATAGAGAATACTGATGTTCTGTCTTTGCAGCGTGAATATTTTACCACCCATCAAGAGTGTGAAGCGGCTCGACAGGAGATGGAACGTCAGAAGTTGTTAGCAGCCAATGGTGCAGGTGTAAAAAAGAATCTACAACTATCCCAAAAAGATTATCAGATAGCTCGTGCCAGTATGGTAGGTATCGCTCACCAATTGCAGCAAGTTGGTATTTCTGTAGCAGCAGTAGCCAAGGGTAATTTTACAGCAGTATTTCCTCTACGTGCTCCTGTTAGTGGTACGGTGAGCGATCTTACTGCCAGCGTAGGAAGTTATGCCGATATGCAGTCGCCATTGATGAAGGTGAGCAATAACAAAGCAGTGGAATGCGACCTGAATGTATTTGAGAAAGACATTAACAAAATCAAGACCGGCAACCGTGTTTATCTTTCCCTCACCAATCAGACTGGTGTGAAACTAACGGGACATGTTTATGGCATGAACGAAAGTTTTAACAAGGGGACAAAGAGTGTTGCAGTGCATGTAAAACTGGATGCTGCACCAGGTGTTAATCTCTTTGATGGTATGTATGTATCTGGACAGATAGCGACAGGTAGACAGATGTGTTTTGCTTTACCCGATAAGGCTATCGTGAGTGCTGAAGGCAAACAGTATGTTTTTGCTCTTAATCAGGAGCCTCAGAATGGCAAGTACAGTTTCTCGCGTCATGAGGTAACAACAGGCGTCAGTACAGGCGGCTATACCGAGGTGACACTCTGTAAGCACGTGAAGGATGGTCTGAAGATTGTAACAGATAATGCCTTCTATTTAGCTTCACTAACAGGAGAGCATGGAGATCATCACTAAGTGTAAGTAAAACAAAAGAAAACTCTATGTTTCAGAAACTTATAACTTATTCGATTCGCCATAAGATGGTGGTCGGAATACTTACATTAGCGTTGGCGGTTTGGGGCATATGGTCGTTGATGCATCTCCCATTCGATTCCACTCCTGATATTACTAACAACCAGGTGCAGGTCATCACGCAAGCCCCTTCTTTAGGTGCTCAAGAGGTGGAACAATATATTACGACTCCCATAGAGATGGCGCTTGCTAACATTCCACGACAAGAAGAACGGCGAAGCATTTCCCGTAGTGGACTGTCGGTCGTTACCATCGTGTTTGACGATGCTGCTGATATCTATTGGGCGCGTTCGCAGATAAGTCAGGTGCTTGAGGCAGTGGCTAAAGAGTTGCCTGCCAATACTGATACCGAACTGGGCCCTATAGCAACGGGCTTGGGCGAGATCTTCCATTATACGGTGAGGGCAGAGAAAGGTTATGAAGACCGTTATACCCTCACGCAGCTGAGAACCATCCAAGACTGGATTGTACGCAAACAATTGGCAGGAACACCTGGTGTGGCTGAAATCAGTGGATGGGGTGGCTATGTGAAACAGTATGAAGTAGCTGTTAATACCGATCAACTCAATGCCAACGGACTTTCTATCGGTGATTTGTATGATGCTTTGCAGCGGAATAATGCCAATACCGGAGGAAGCTACATAGAACAAAACTCCAATCAGTATTATATTCGTGGCTTGGGGGTTGTTAAATCGTTTGACGATGTAGCCAATATCACTGTCAAGACTATTGATGGAACCCCTGTTCGCATCAAGGATGTAGCTAAGGTGCAAGAAGGACACGCTACACGCTTTGGTGCTGTTACACGCAATGGTGATGGCGAAGTGGTGGCTGGTATTGCCATCATGCTAAAAGGAGAGAACTTTCAGCAGGTCATAAAGAACGTAAAAGAACGTATCGCTCAGATACAGAAGTCGTTACCAGAAGGTGTGGTTATCGAACCTTTTATTGACCGTACTAATTTGGTAGAAAGAGTAGAAGGTACCATTGCACACAACCTCATAGCAGGTGGACTCATTGTTATCTTTGTGCTGGTGCTGTTCTTGGGTAATTGGCGTGCCGGACTCGTGGTGGCAAGCGTTATTCCACTGAGTATGCTCTTTGCCTTTGCCTTGATGAAAGCGTTTGGTGTTGACGGCAACCTGATGAGTCTCGGAGCCATAGACTTTGGTATGATAGTCGACTCGGCTGTTATTATTGTTGAGGCTGTGGTTACCCATATCAATAGAGGAGAATTCTCGCAGCCAGGCGTGTGTGCAGCTTATGTTGCTCGCCATTCGGCAGGAGGAGGTTTTGCGCTGACGCAAGCAGAAATGGATGCTGAGGTGCATTATTCTGCTTCTCGTATCCGACAGAGTGCAGCCTTTGGTGAAATCATCATCATGATAGTCTATGTGCCTCTGATGACACTCGTTGGTATCGAAGGTAAGATGTTTCGTCCGATGGCCTTCACGGTATTCTTTGCCATCTTGGGTGCTTTCATTCTCTCACTCACCTATGTGCCTATGGCAAGCAGTCTATTCCTCAGTCGTAAAGTACAGACGAAGTCTACTTTCTCTGATCGTATGATTACTCGCTTGCAAGTATGGTACCAACCTATTCTGGAATGGGTGCTGCGTTGTCGTAAAGATGTCATCACAGCAGCTGTGGCTCTTTTCTGTGTAAGTATCGTGGGACTGAAACATCTGGGAGGTGAATTTATTCCAAGCCTTGATGAGGGAGACTTTGCTGTTGAGATGAGTATGGTGCAAGGCACATCGCTCTCACAGATGGTGGAAACATGCACGAAGGCAGAGAAACTACTCAAGGAAGAATATCCCGAGGTAAAGCAGGTGGTGAGTCGCATTGGTAGTGCAGAGATTCCTACCGACCCAATGCCAGTGGAGCGTGCCGACATCATGGTGGCACTGAAACCTAAGGCAGAGTGGACGTCGGCTACTACCACCAGCGAACTGATGGAGAAGATGGAGGCTACGCTGAAGAATATCCCTGGTATGGAAGCAGAGTTCTCTCAGCCGATACAGATGCGTAACAACGAACTCCTTACGGGTATCAAGCAAGATGTTGCCATTAAGATATTCGGTGACGACCTTGATACTCTGATTCAACAGGCAGAGAAGGTGAGCAAGATGATAAGTGCTGTAAAGGGTGTCAGTGGTGTTATGGTGGAGCAGGTGGCTGGATTGCCACAGATACAAGTGAAGTACAACCACGAACGCATGGCAGAATATGGTGTAAGTGTCGATGATGTGAACAGGGTCCTCGAGACGGCTTTTGCAGGAGGTACTGCTGGGGCTGTTTTTGAAGGTGAGCGTAAGTTTGATGTCGTGCTAAGGCTCGACAAGGATGTGCGTCATGTCGAAGCCTTACAAAATCTTTCCATCCCTATAGCTGTAGGACAACAAGAAGGTGAGGCGGCCGTCACTGTGCCTTTGAGTCAGTTGGCCGATATCGTCTATGAATCAGCTCCTGCTCAGGTATCTCATGAGGATGGCGCTCGACGCATCTATGTGGGCTTCAATGTGAAGGGTCGTGATGTACAGAGTACGGTAGACGAGATACAGTCATTACTCGACGCGAAATTACATTTACCCGAAGGTTATTATTATACCTATGGTGGTGAGTTTAAGAATCTACAGAGTGCCGTCAGTCGACTCCTGATAGTAGTACCTTTGGCGCTCATTGTTATCCTTCTTTTGCTCTATGCCACAGTGAAGAGTGTGCGCGAATCGCTCTTTGTGTTCTCTGCCATTCCTTTTGCTTCCATAGGTGGAGTTTGGGCACTATGGTTGCGCGATATGCCATTCTCTATTTCTGCAGGTGTAGGTTTTATAGCTCTCTTTGGTGTATCTGTACTCAATGGTATTGTACTCATTGGGCAGATGAATCAGATGCAGCGAGATGGGGAGACTGATGTACAAAAGCGTATTATGGATAGTTGTATGATTCGTCTACGTCCGGTGCTCATGACAGCCTTGGTGGCATCTATGGGTTTCTTGCCAATGGCTCTTTCTCATGGTGATGGAGCTGAGGTGCAGCGTCCTTTGGCTACGGTGGTGATAGGTGGTCTTGTAACCTCCACTTTGCTTACGCTACTCGTTTTGCCAGCTATCTATAAGACTTTTACTAAGAAATAGAGCCGTGGCATTTCTTGATGAGCGTAGCTTGTTTCTCCCCTAAAGTAAATTTGAACTGTCAGTTATGGGAACTCCTTTCCTGGAGTTCCTAAAAGAGGACTTAATTTTAGAAATATATGAGAAAAATCAATATCGTTGTATGTGTACTCTTTGGCATGTGGATTATGCCACAGAGTACCTTATCGCAGACTCGCAAGATGAGTTTGCAAGATTGTATCAAGATGGCTGTGGAGAAGAATCCGCAGATGTTGGCGGCCAATCGTTCTGTGGAGCGTGCCAAAGCATTGCAAGGAACGGCTTGGGACATCGATAAGACTGAGTTGGCGTTGTCGCAAGATCCAACCTCAGGTGGAAGTCCCGACAATGCCTTGTCGTTGTCGCAAAGCATCGAATTTCCTACTTACTATATCTCGCGGCATAAACAACTGAAAGCAGAGACGCAAGCCGAGAAAAGTAGGGCTGTTGTAGTCCAACAATCACTCGAAACCGATGTGAAGGCCGCTTATTATCAAGCGGTCTATCGTGCAGAGTGTCTGCATGTGCTGGAGCAACAAGATAGTATTCTGTTGCAGTATCGTTTGTTGGCAGAAAAGAGATACCAAACTGGCGAGACTCGACAACTCGAACTGTTGTCGGCAGAACGTCTGCAGCGTGAGAATAAGATGGAAATATTGGCAGCACAGAATGAACTTGAAACGGCACAACTCTTACTGTCGCGTCTTGTGGGTAGCAGTGAGACCGTGGAACCTATGGAGGAAACTTTGCATCCGCTTCCATGGAAACAGACGGCATATAACTATCGTCAAACTCCTGATGGGCTATATGCTACCGATCGTATTCATGTGGCCGATCAGACTGTGCGTGTCGCAAAGAATGGTTTTGTGCCTTCGCTCAGTTTGTCGTTGCGCAATCAGATGGTTATCAGTTGTTGGAATCCATACAACCAAGATCGCAGTCGATTTGATGGAGGTAATTTTATGGGATTCGAAGTAGGGGTGGGAATACCTCTCTTCTTTGGAGCTACACGTGCCAAGGTGAAGGCTGCCCAGAAGGAGCGTGAGATGGTGGTGCTTGAAATGCAGGAGCAGGAGCTGCAACGTCAACAGGAATATCTTTCTGCCTTGAGTCGTATGAATGCAGCCTTTGTAAAATACACCTACTATAATGAAGACGGTAGAGAGCAGTCAGAGAAGATGACTCAACAAGGACTCTTAGAATATAGTCAAGGTGAGATTTCCTATTTAGAGTATATGAACATCTTGCAGGAGGCTATCGATCTTCGCCTTAAACGAGCTGCTGCTATCAACGATTACAATCAGTGTGTCCTTGCTATGCAGAAGTTGTGTGGCAGATAATATTTGATTATAATTATTCAAAAAAGCATAAAAATTTGCTCGTTACGAAATCTTTTATTACTTTTGCGCCTTGAAAATGTTTTGATAATTCAGCAAAAAAAATGAAAGCGATGAAACAAACAATTTTGGTGACAGGTGGAACAGGCTTTATCGGAAGCCATACCACTGTAGAGTTGCAGCAAGCAGGCTACAACGTAGTAATAGTAGATGATTTGTCCAATTCTAAGATAGAAGTATTGGATGGTATAGAGAAGATTACTGGTGTACGTCCTGCTTTTGAACAGGTGGACTTACGCGACAAGGCTGCTACAGAGGCAGTTTTTCAAAAATATCCAGACATTCAGGGTATCATTCATTTTGCTGCCAGCAAGGCTGTGGGAGAAAGTGTACAGAAACCTTTGCTGTATTATCGTAACAACGTTGTATCGCTAATCAATCTCCTTGAGCTCATGCCTCAATATCATGTGAAGGGTATCATCTTCTCTTCTTCATGCACTGTGTATGGACAACCCAAGCCCGAGAATCTGCCTGTAACAGAAGATGCTCCTCACCAAAAAGCAACATCGCCCTATGGTAATACCAAGGAAATTAACGAGCAGATTATTGCTGACTATATTCATAGTGGTGCCTCAGTAAAGAGTATCGTGTTAAGATATTTTAATCCTATTGGCGCTCATCCAAGTGCTGAAATCGGTGAATTGCCTAATGGTGTGCCCAACAACCTGATACCTTATGTGACACAGACTGCTATGGGCATTCGTAAGGAACTAACCATCTTTGGCAATGATTATGATACGCCTGATGGAACTTGCATCCGCGATTATATCTATGTGGTTGACCTCGCCAAAGCTCATGTGGCTGCTATGACTCGCGTGCTTGATCAAGATGCAGATGCCATCGAGTATTTCAATATAGGTACAGGTAAGGGCAATTCCACACTTGAAATCGTCGAGACTTTCGAGCGTGCCACAGGTGTGAAACTTAACTGGAAATATGGACCTCGTCGAGAGGGAGATATTGAGAAAATATGGGGCGATTGCACCAAGGCCAACCAGGTGTTGGGTTGGAAGGCTGAAGCCCGTCTTGATGATGTTCTCGCATCTGCTTGGAAGTGGCAACAGAAGTTGAGAGCTGATGGCATTATGTAATGTCGTATACGAGTGACGTATAATCGTTAAATATTCTGAAAAGTGAGAACTTTGGGCAAGCCAATAGCCCTAAGTTCTCACTTTTTTATTAATTTTGCAAAAAGGAATATATTTAACACGTATACGTATATGAGAAGACTTTTACTTACTTTTTTGTTTGCAGTTAGCTTGTTGGCTGTTTTACCACAGCGCATGAGTGCTGCTGTAAATATAGAAATTATAGACAATGATTTCCAGCAGGTAGCTGTAACCGTTAATGGCAATGGTGTGTTGCACGTAACTGGTGCCAATGGTCTTGTTCTGCAAGTATATAATGTGCTTGGTGTAAGAATAGCCTCTATTAAGGTGGAAGGCAATGATAAGCGTATTGACTTGCCACTGAAGTCTGGATGTTACATTGTCAAAGTAGGCAATGTGGTACGCAAGATTTCTATCAATAGGTAGGTTGCTCTTGCTGGCAGGGATGTGTGCTGTTGTTATGCTTGTCCTTGCTGGGTGTCAGAAACACGAACCCAATTCTAACAGATGGGTTACTGTCGAGGCGTTCAGAGGTTTCTCTGAACCAGGGCAAACTATTAACTCATATCATATACGTAATTATATTGATAGCCTCATCAAGGCTGATAAAGAAGCAACGACGGCTGATATTCGCACTCGTAGCTATTATCTAAATGATGGAAAGTTCTTGTGGATAGATCGCAAGGGCGTAGATCACCGTGCAGATACGTTGCTATTCTGGTTGAAGGGTATAGACAAAATGGGGTTTTCTATGCGTCGTTTTTGTGTAGAAAACATAGAGGATGATTTGCTCGCATTGCGTTCTCTTCGTCTTGATACGACCCGTCAAGGCAATGTCAATGCTGTTTTGGCTCGTTTGGAGTATAGGTTGACAAAAGCTTACTTTCGTTATGCAGCTGGTCAACGATTTGGCTTCACCAATCCCACTTATTTATTGAATAGACTCGACACCATAGAGCCCAGTCGTTATGACTCTGTTGTGCGTCCTGTGCGCTATCGAGGCCTTTTTGATATTCCTATGGATCATCTCAGCAAAGACTTTTTTAATGCTGCCATACGTAAGGTAGAGGTGGATTCTCTCTCAAGTTTCTTGTCAGAGGTGCAGCCTCGTAGCAACTTCTATGATGCTTTGCAGAAACGCTTGGCTGATGGGCGTATAGATAAGACGATGCGTGCCAAGATACTTTGTAACATGGAGCGATGTCGTTGGCGAACGAAGGAGTGTATACAGGATAAAGGCAAGTATGTCATCGTTAATATTCCTTCTATGCATCTCATGGCTATAGACCATCACGACACGTTAACAATGCGCATTGGATGTGGTTCTTTGAAGACCAAGACTCCACTTCTCGTCAGTCGTATTAAGCGTATGGATGTCAATCCTCAGTGGGTTATTCCACGGAGTATCATTGATAAAGATGTAGCTCATCATGTGGGCGATAGGCATTATTTCGATAGCCGAAGATATTATGTTGTAGACCGTCGCACTGGTAAAGAAGTAGACTTCCCGGAGGTTACGTTCTCCATGTTGCGCAGTCACAACTATAGTGTTGTGCAGCGAGGTGGTAAGGGAAATAGTCTGGGAAGACTTATATTTCGCTTTGACAACAATTTCTCTGTCTTCCTCCATGATACTTCCAGTAGGGGAGTGTTTAGTCGTGAGGACCGCAGTGTGTCGCATGGTTGTGTGAGGGTAGAGAAACCTTTCGAGTTAGGAGTTTTCCTCATGCATGAGAAAAATCAGCAGCTCATAGATAAGCTACAGTACTCTATGACAGCCGATAGTCTTGCTAATCGCAAGATGATAGTAAGATCAATAAAGGTGGAACCACAGGTGCCTCTGTTTATAACCTACTATACGCTCTTCCCGATGGCGGGAGGAAGAATGCTGGAATATGCCGATATATATGGTTATGACAAGGTGATATACGATAGTCTGAAACCTTATCTTTAAATTCCAATGATGATAAGTGACAAAGAAATGACCGACATGATAGCCGATCCACGCACACGTCGTGAGGGATTTGAGGCTCTTGTGCGCCAATATAGTGAACCGCTATATTGGAAGATTCGTCATATTGTCTTCACTCATGAAGATGCCGATGATGTGTTGCAAAATACATTTCTGAAAATTTGGAAGAATCTTGATGCTTTTCAGGGTAAGTCTGCACTTTCTACTTGGCTTTATCGCATCGCCATTAATGAGGCTTTGGATTTCTTACGCCATCAGAGGCATTCGGCGATGGCAAGTGTGGATGAAAGCAAGAAAGTGGCTAACCAACTTATGGCTGATGAATATTTTGATGGTGATCGTATGCAGGCCTTACTGCAAGAGGCTGTGGGGCAGCTTCCCGAGGTGCAGCGCACGGTATTTGTAATGAAGTATTATGATGAAATGAAATATTCTGAGATAAGTGCGATTTTAGGAACCACAGAGGGCGCCTTAAAAGCTTCTTATCATTTGGCTGTAAGAAAAATAACTGAATATTTAAAGCGATTTGATTAAACCTTGACGGTTTATGTTCGTCTATTATTAAAAGGAGAAAAAATATGATGAAAGAAGAACAGATATTGAAAGCTACATTGGGTACTCGGAATCATTTTCAAGTACCAGAGGGCTATTTTGATGAGCTTGCCTCTAAGGTGATGGCTTCGATTCCCGAATCGCAGCCTGTGGTAGAGATGCAGGTGGAGCACACTTCACAATGTGCTCGCATTTTGTCGTTGTGGCAGAATGCTAAGTTGCGCAAGGGAGCAGCTGTTGCTTGTGTGGTCCTGTTGTTGGGTGGTGTGTCTGTGGGTGTTGGCACATCGCTTTCTTCTCGTAACGATGCCCAGCATGTTTTTGGTCAGAACTATACACCTGTAGCTCAAACGGAGGATAGTTCTTTTGATGAGGCTGCCGATTATACGATGCTTGACAATCAGGAAATTTATGCCTCTTTGTTGTCTGAGTCAGCTGATTTTTAATGATTATTACAAGGAGATGAGACATGAAAGATAAGATGATATTCTATTTTGTGAAACGTACCATGATGTTTGGTTTGCTCTTCGTCTTGGGCTTTTCTGCCCTTTCTGCACAACCTAAAAAGCGTCCTGCATTCGATCCAAAGAAGTTTCAAGCCGAGTTAGAACAATATATTACTACTCAAGCTTGTCTGACTCCCGAAGAGTCGGCAAAGTTTTTCCCTGTATATAGGCAGATGATGAAAAAACAGCGCATGCTCTTTGATGAGATGCGTCGTTATCACCATATCGATACGCGTGACAATGAAGTCTGTGCTAAGGCCATCCGTCGTCAAGACGAATTGGATCTTGAAATCAAGCAACTGCAACAGGAGTATCATGCCCGTTTTATGCTCATTCTTCCCGCAGGCAAGGTGATGAGTATTATTAAGGCAGAGGAAAAGTTTCATAGACAAATGTTCAAACGTATGCGTCATAAATAACGTTTCTGTTGACAATTAATGATACGGCTATGCTATAGGGAAAGTCTCCTATGGCATAGCCGTTTTTTTTTATGCTGATAGTAAAGTTTTCCGATGTAAAGTTTTGCTGTCTCAGAAATAAATTATAACTTTGCACATCGGAAAAGAAAATTATATAAGATATATTTATGTACAGGACAAATACTTGTGGAGAGCTTCGACTCTCTGATGCCGGCAAAGAAGTGACTCTTGCCGGATGGGTACAGCGCACAAGAAAGATGGGTGGTATGACATTCGTAGACTTGCGCGACAGATATGGCATCACTCAGTTGGTCTTCAACGAGGCTGATGATAAATCGTTGTGTGATGCTGCCAACAAGTTGGGACGTGAATACTGCATCCAGGTTAAGGGTGTTGTGAGCGAGCGTCAAAGCAAAAACCCTAAGATGGATACTGGCGATATCGAGATTCTTGCAAAGAGTCTTCAGGTGCTTTCTGAAAGTGCTACGCCTCCTTTCACCATTGAGGATAATACTGATGGTGGTGACGATATACGCATGAAGTATCGTTATCTCGACTTGCGTCGTCCTGCTGTTCGTAAGAACATGGAGTTGCGTCATCGCATGACTATCCTCATTCGTAACTTCCTCGACAACTACAACTTTATGGAGGTGGAGACACCTATCCTCATTGGTAGTACACCAGAGGGAGCACGCGACTTTGTTGTTCCTTCTCGCATGAATCCTGGACAGTTCTATGCACTGCCTCAGAGTCCTCAAACTTTGAAGCAGCTCTTGATGGTAGCTGGTTTTGACCGCTATTTTCAGATAGCTAAGTGTTTCCGTGATGAGGACCTTCGTGCCGACCGTCAGCCAGAGTTTACACAGATTGACTGCGAGATGAGTTTTGTAGATCAAGATGATGTTATCGACCTCTTTGAAGAAATGGCTCGTCATCTCTTCCGCGAAATCCGTGGTGTAGAGTTGCCTAAGCTTCAGCAGATGACTTGGCATGACGCTATGAAACGCTTCGGTAGCGATAAGCCTGATTTGCGTTTCGGAATGGAGTTTGTAGAACTGAAGGAAGCCTTCACTGGTAAAGGAAGTTTCTCAGTCTTTGATGAAGCTAAATATATTGGCGGTATCTGTGTTCCTGGTTGTGCAGATTATAGTCGCAAGCAGCTTAACGAGCTTACCGATTTTGTAAAGCGTCCTCAGGTAGGTGCCAAGGGCTTGGTATACATCAAGTATAATGCCGATGGTACGATAAAGAGTAGTATTGATAAGTTCTATTCTCCTGAAGAGTTGGCAGAAATTAAGACTGTGATGGGTGCTAAGGATGGTGATCTCGTTCTTATTCTTAGTGGTGATCAGGCAAACAAGACTCGTGTGCAGCTCTGCTCACTGCGTCTTGAGATGGGAGATCGTCTTGGTCTTCGTGATAAGAATGTCTTCAAGTGTCTTTGGATTGTCGACTTCCCACTCTTTGAGTGGAGCGATGAAGAGCAACGCCTCATGGCTACTCACCATCCGTTCACCATGCCTAATCCTGATGATATCCCATTGTTGGATGAGCATCCAGAGCAGGTTCGTGCCAAGGCTTACGACTTCGTATGTAATGGTATTGAGGTGGGCGGTGGCTCATTGCGTATCCATGACACTCAGTTGCAGGAGAAAATGTTTGAAGTGCTTGGCTTTACTCCAGAGCGTGCAGAGGCTCAGTTTGGTTTCTTGATGAATGCCTTTAAGTATGGTGCTCCACCTCATGCTGGTCTTGCCTTTGGTCTCGATCGCTTTGTTAGCATCATGGCAGGTCTTGATAGTATCCGCGATTGTATCGCCTTCCCTAAGAATAATTCGGGTCGTGATGTGATGCTCGATGCGCCTTCTGTTATTGATCAGAAGCAGCTCGATGAATTGCAGATAAACGTGGATGTTAAAGAGTAAGCATAATTTATAATTAACTGCTATAGATACCGCATTTGCTTGATATATGTCAAGAAATGCGGTATTTTCTTGTAAAAATGGCAGATTTAACTTGAAAATCATGATAAAACCGAATAAAAGTATTAAATTTGCAAAAAAATAATAAATAGATACTCCGTAAAGCGAGCAAAATTAAATTTTTACTAAGAACATGGCAGAAAAGAAAACTACAAAGACAGCTGTAAAGAAGACAACTACTGCTTCTACTGCTGCAAAGAAGGCTCCAGCAACCAAGAAGGCTACTGCGGCAAAGAAAGAGGTTCTTTACTTGAATGAGGAGAACGCTGGTTTCAGAGCTGGTGATGTTTATCAGGCATTGGCAGCTGCAGGTAAGGCTCTCGCACTTGCTGAGATTGCTAAG
>USOQ01000014.1 GCA_900556395.1 Candidatus Segatella caccae
GCCTTTCATGCGCAACAGATTGAAGTATCTGTCAATGTTGAACTGTTGCATATCTGAGTATGTTCGCAATCCTCCGCAAGTTCCACTTTCCTCATATCCTGAATTTCCTGCGGTTGTTCCCACCCATGACACATATTGATGATTTCCGCAGTCTTCATTGCTCGAAGATGAATATCGTGAACGTCATTGGTCTTGCCGTCATTATCCACACAGCTATGGAGCGTTGACTTCTTGATGCCGACGCCACCTTCACAATACTTCTTTATCCATGAGGTAAGAAGCATCGAGACTACAGATTTCACACCTGAAAGTCCTGCCTCAGAAGAAATCAAGCCATCTTGAGGATAGCTGTCGCACTGCGAAAGCTCAGAATTTTATAAAAAAAATTAATTCCCAAAAGATTTCCGTAAAAAAGAGTCAAAACCTCAAAGAATTGTGGTACTTTTGCGCGGAAATCAAGACTATAATGGAAGAAAAGAATTCTGGTTCATCCGACATTTTGAGTGATAAAGTCAGTATGGGATGAAAGAAAACCATGAAGCATTTTATATATTTTGAAAAAGCCAAAACCTAATATATAATAATGAATCTAAAAAATACCCAACGACTACTTTGTAACTTTTGTGTTATTCGTTTTACCAAACTTGTAACGCTTCTTGTCCTCTTCGGGTTCACAACACTGAGATATAAGATAAGGTGAAAAGTATATAATATGAAAAAAATATAGGGCAACCACTTTCCTGTCCATGAACTGAGATGATTCTTACGAATGAAGTTACAGTATTCAGTATTTAATTTATGTAGAAATGAAGAAAAAAATTATTTGTTTGATGACGTGTGCTATGTCTTGTGCTATGGTTGCGCAAACCACTGGAGACGAGTCTGGGCATGCTTGGATTGATTTGGGGTTGCCCAGTGGAGTAAAATGGGCTTCTACCAATATTGGCGCAAATCTTCCTCAAGACGAAGGCGACTACTATGCATGGGGCGAAACGGCCTTGAAAACAGACTTCCGATGGGCAACTTACGCACATGGCAAAGGCCAAAATTCGCTCACGAAGTATGCTAATTCTGATGGTGTTGTGTCGCTTGATGATGCCGACGACATCGTTACCAAGACATGGGGTGGCACATGGCGTATGCCTACCCAGAAAGAATGGGCTGAACTCCAAGAGCATTGTGTTTGGACATGGACTGATGACTACAACAAGTCAGGTGTTGCAGGATATGTAGTAAAGAGCAAGAGCAGTGACGCGTCGCTCTTCTTGCCTGCGGCAGGTTGTCGTTATGCAAACCTGGTTAACGAGAAAGGTGTACATGGATACTACTGGTCGAGTTCGCTTTTCAACAGTTCGGCTTATTGGGGCTCTGCTTACCAGCTGCAGTTTATCCGAGTTTTTGTCAAATCGGATTGGAATCATACACGCTATTATGGCTCTTCAGTACGTGGCGTGTGTACCCCCCAACCCTCATCAATTGTAGACATCCCACAATCGGATAGCCCCATATATGTGATTGGTGGCAAAATCTATTATGGTCAGAAAGGCCGTATCTATGATCTTCACGGACGCGATATGACGCAGAAGAACGGTTCTCTTCCCAAAGGAATATATATAGTACAGACAGAAAACAAAAAAGAGAAAGTCAGAGTCTTCTGATGAGATTATTAAGTCGAACAACGAAAATATGAGTAAAATGAAAAAGACATCAATTATATTTGCTTTGGCATTCGTGCTGGGCATCATTCTTCCCTTTTCTTCAGTAAAAGCAAAGAGGGTTCAGTATTGGGCGAAAGGCGTCAGCGTAGATGGTGGCTGGTACAATACCTTTCAGTTTACGAATGGCTGCTGGGCTGCTGTCAGTAGCAACATGATAGCATGGTGGCAGGACCGCATAAAGGAAAAGTACATCTACGATGGAAAATGCTGGGACCCAGAAGAAGTAAATCGGGAATTTGATCGCAACACCTACTTCAACAAGGGTGGCGACTATGTGTATAAAGCGCTCGACTGGTATCTGCACGAGACGCATCCAACCATCGCTTACACACGCACCAATCTTTATCAGAACTACCTCGCTGTTGACGACTACGATAATCCGATAATATTCACGCGCGGCTACATAAACTCCAACGAAGAAATATTTACTGACGTGTTGCTGCGCTATTTCACTACGGGTAATTACGTTGCGCAAATTCGTGACATGAATCACGCTTGGACTTTGTGGGCGATAGAAGTAGACACCGAGACTAACACTATCACACGCATATGGGTGACGGATTCTGTTCCCAATGATCGCAAAAACCCCAAGAAGGAAATTCATTCTCTCGATTCAAAACGCTATAAGAACCTATTCTATTTTGAACGTGGAATCTATGATGAAGAAAATAATTCTTGGGGTTCTCAAGCCATTCAGCCTGAGGAGTTGACTTTCTTTGGTATAGAAGGCCGTTTTTTAGTTGATGACAATGGAGAACCTGTGTTTAAACAGAAACCTTAAATATGGCTGTCGGCTGGATGAAAAGTGCCCCAAAAAAATGAAGATACTTGCGATGGCTGATGAAAGTACTTTCAACTGCCAACGAAAGTACTTGCGTTGGGCAACGCAAGTACTTTCATTTTTAGGCCATATTTATCAACCTCAACTTGCCAAAAAATAGATGCCTCCCAAAATGGCCAATACGACAACGGCAACAAGGGTCTTAAACAAGCAGGTTGCAACTTTTTTCACTATCAGGAAGCCCACAATCAACACGATGAGGCCAAATACATAATATTCAAAATGATTCATTTTTATTCTTTAGATGTTTTATTTTAACGCACGACGAAACTCTGTTGGTATGGGAGTTTCAAACTCCATGGGCTGATGGGTAACAGGATGATAGAAACACAGCACATAAGCATGCAAGCACAACCTATGGCAAGGATCATCGCCATTGCCATATTTGATATCCCCACAGACGGGATGTCCCATGTCGGCAGTATGCACACGTATCTGATTCTTACGACCAGTCTCTAATCGAAACTCTACCAATGAATAATCGGTCGAACGCTGCAACGTATGAAAGTGAGTTACAGCATATTTACCTCCATTGTCTGTATCACTACTATAGGTAATATAAGCCTTGTTATCCTTCAGCCAATTGGCTATTGTTCCTTCATCTTCCTCCATCTCGCCCGACACCAATGCCACATATCTACGATCGTATACATTGTGATGCCAATCTTCCTCCAAAGCAAGCTCCGTCTGCTTGTCCTTAGCATAAATCATCAGTCCACTTGTGTCACGATCCAAACGATGCACCACATGTGCTTGACAGTTCTGACGAGTCTTATGAAAATAATCATCAAGCACTGCCTTTACATGAAGAGATGAATGACCTGCTGCCATGCTCAATATGCCTATCTGTTTCTCTATAACTATAATATATCGATCCTCGTAAACGATCTTGATATATTTACTCTTAAAAGTTTCGTTATTCTTCTTCGACTTACTGACTGCTACCATCATGCCAGGCTTCAAGGGATAGTCGTACTTCGTAATGATCTTTCCGTCAACATGAATACCACGACCTTGAAGAATTTGCTTGATTTTTGTCTTACTCGAATTTTTCACATGGGCTAATAGCCACTCCAGCAAAGGCGCAGGCTGACTCACCTCATAACGATCATACTCGTTAGGAGTTCCATATACACCTCTGCTCGCGTGTTTTTGCCTTTTGTTGTTATCTTGTCGCATAGATGAGTTGTTCTATTGTTTTTTAGACGACAAAATTAGGAATTTTTGTCCGATTGGCAAAAAATATCCATGATTTTAACTAATTATTAAGTCCTTTTCGGTCTTAAATTTCTGATTTACAAATATTTTTTGTACCTTTGCAACCAAATTAAAAAATAACATACAATAAACTCTTAAAGTTCATGATAACTGTAAGCAATTTAGCGATACAATTTGGAAAGAGAGTCCTCTACAAGGACGTAAACCTCAAGTTCACACATGGTAATATCTACGGCATTATTGGTGCCAATGGTGCAGGAAAGTCTACTTTCTTGCGTGCCATTAGTGGCGACCTGGAACCTAACAAGGGTAGCGTGGAATTAGGACCAGGCGAGCGCCTCTCTGTACTGGAACAGGACCACTTTAAATATGACGAATTTCGCGTGATGGACACTGTCCTCATGGGGCATCAGCCACTCTGGGAGAACATGAAAGAGCGCGAGCGCCTCTATTCTAAGGAAGAAATGACCGAAGAAGACGGTAACCGCGCTGCCGACTTGGAGTTGAAATTTGCCGAGATGAACGGATGGGAGGCTGAGAGCAATGCTGCACAGCTGCTCCAGAACCTGGGCGTGGCAGAAGATAAGCACGACAAACTGGTAGGCGAGTTATCTAACACCGAGAAGGTGCGCGTCATGTTGGCAAAGGCTCTTTTCGGAAACCCAGACAACCTCTTGCTCGATGAGCCTACCAACGACCTCGACCTCGACACCGTAGAGTGGTTGGAGGAATACCTCAGCAATGTGGAGCAAACAGTGTTGGTGGTTTCTCACGACCGTCACTTCCTCGATGCTGTCAGCACACAGACTGTCGACATCGACTTCGGCAAGGTAACCATGTTTGCTGGTAACTACTCTTTCTGGTATGAAAGTTCACAGTTGGCACTCCGCCAGGCTCAGAACCAGAAGATGAAGGCTGAGGAAAAGAAAAAGCAGTTGGAGGAGTTCATCCGCCGATTCTCTGCTAACGTGGCTAAGAGTAAGCAGACTACATCGCGCAAGAAGATGCTCGAGAAGCTCAACGTTGAGGAGATTCGCCCATCAAGCCGCAAATATCCAGGTATCATCTTCCAGATGGAGCGTGAACCTGGCAATCAGATTCTCGAGGTAGAGGGCTTGAAGGCTGTCGATGAGGATGGAACCGTTCTCTTCGATAACGTTAACTTCAATATTGAGAAAGACGAGAAGGTGGTATTCCTCTCTCACAACCCCAAGGCTATGACTGCGCTCTTCGAAATCATCAACGGCAACAGAAAGGCTGATGCCGGTGATTACAAGTGGGGCGTTACGATCACAACAGCTTATCTCCCACTCGACAACACCGAATTCTTCCAGAGCGACATGAACCTCATCGACTGGCTCAGCCAGTATGGCCCAGGCAATGAAGTTGCCATGAAGGGCTACTTGGGTCGTATGCTCTTCAGTGGCGAAGAGGTACTAAAGAAGGTCAATGTCCTCTCTGGAGGTGAGAAGATGAGATGTATGATAGCTCGTATGCAGTTGCAGAATGCCAACTGTTTGATTTTGGATACTCCTACCAACCACTTGGACTTGGAAAGCATTCAGGCATTCAACAACAACTTGATTGCATTCAGAGGCAATGTTCTCTTTGCCAGCCACGACCATGAGTTTATTAATACGGTGGCCAACCGCATCATCGAGCTCACTCCTTCTGGCACAATCGACAAGCTCATGTCGTACGATGAGTATATCTACGACGAGGCCATCAAGGAGCAAAAGGCTAAAATGTATAATGTATAGGAACTAATAACTCCATACAAGACTAATATGCCAACCCTACTGCATCTCCCTAAAGGAAACAAGTAGGTTGGCATGTTTTTTGCTACATAGGCAACAAAATGAGTAACTCTAAAAAACCACAATCATTATGTCTAAAGAAAAAGAAAACAAAATAGAAGATACAAACGTCAACGAACAGATAGACGAAATGTTGAACGAGAATCAGGAAGAACAGGCACAGACTGACAACCTGTCAGCCGATGAGGGCCATGATACTGAATCAACAGCAGAAACAGAGGAACTTGATCCTTTAGCTAAAGCTGAACAGGAAGTGGAAACTCTCAAAAAACAACTGCTCTACAAGACTGCAGAATTCGAGAACTACCGCAAGCGTACGCTCAAGGAGAAAGCCGAACTGATTCTGAATGGTGGCGAAAAAACCATTGCTGCTATCCTCCCTATCCTTGATGACTTCGAGCGTGCTATCGCAGACAAAAGCGAAGACCCTAAAGCTATCAAAGAAGGTGTACAGATGATTTTCAATAAGTTCAACAAGACTCTCGAAAGCTTAGGCGTAAAGAAAATCGAAACCAAGGATAAAGACTTCGACGTTGACTTCCACGAAGCGATTGCTATGGTTCCTGGTATGGGCGACGACAAGAAAGGTAAGGTTATCGACTGCGTTCAGACGGGCTACACCCTTAACGACAAAGTAATACGCCATGCTAAAGTGGCCGTAGGTCAATAAGATAGCAACTGCACTATTACAAGATGTGCAATATAATCAAAAAGTACAGAAGTAAACTATAAAGAATTCAACATTAGCAAATGGCTAAGAGAGACTATTACGAGGTGCTTGGCGTCGACAAGTCGGCATCTGACGATGAAATCAAGAAGGCTTACCGAAAGATAGCCATCAAATATCACCCTGACCGCAACCCCGACAACAAGGAGGCTGAGGAAAAATTCAAAGAGGCAGCAGAAGCCTACGATGTATTGCACGACCCTCAGAAGAGACAGCAGTACGACCAGTTCGGATTCAATGGTCCACAGGGTGGATTCGGTGGATTCGGCGGAGGCGCTGGCATGAATATGGACGATATATTCTCCATGTTCGGCGATATCTTTGGTGGTCACACAGGAGGATTCGGCGGATTTGGCGGAGGCGCCACCCAGCAACGTTATCAAGGTAGCGACTTGAGAATCAAGGTAAAACTCAATTTGCAGGAAATCGCTACTGGTGTCACCAAAAAGTTTAAAGTACACAAAGACATACAGTGCCCCGACTGTCATGGTACGGGTTGTGAAAGCGGCTCTAAACCAGAAACCTGTCCAGTTTGTAATGGTACAGGATACACCATCAAGAGCGTTCGCTCTATCTTTGGCATGATGCAGACACAAGCTGCCTGCGATCATTGTCATGGAGAGGGTACTATCATCAAGAACAAGTGTCATACCTGTAAAGGAGAGGGCATCGTAAAGGGCGAGGAAGTTGTGGAAATCAATATTCCTGCTGGTGTACAGGACGGCATGGTCCTCACTGTTTCTGGCAAGGGTAATGTTGGTAAAAGAAATGGCTACAATGGTGATATCCAAGTTCTCATCAGTGAGGAGCGTAATGACACCTTTGAGCGCGATGGTCAAAACCTCTACCATAACTTGGTACTCGACTTTGGTACGGCTACATTGGGCGGCGAGGTAGACATTCCTACTATCGAAGGCAAGACTACCATCAAGATAGAACCAGGAACACAGCCTGGCAAGCAGATACGACTACGCGGTAAGGGACTCCCTGCAGTGAAGGGATATGGCTACGGCAAAGGTGACATCATCTGCAACGTGACGGTATATGTACCCAATACTCTCACCAAAGAAGAGAAAGAAATGGTGATGAAATTCAAGGAGAGCGAGAATTTCAAGGCTGATAAAGCTACAAAGAAAACGCTCTTCGAAAGTTTCAAAAACCTATTTAAGTAAGGTTTAAATAATTCATTAAGGAGCAATCCCTCTCTTCTCTGAAAGCGAAGAGCAGGATTGCTCTTTATTATTACAAACTGAAGTTTCGCATGTACGGAAGTTGAGTTACAAACATAGACACCTGTCTTTAGGCAACAACAGATTGTGTATCAATCGGACACTACAAAGCCTATTGATACCAAGCAGAACAAATAAAAAAAATGAACTATAAAGAGACTACAGAATATCTTTTTACAAGAACGCCAGTCTTTGAAAAAGTAGGTGCTTCTGCCTACAAACCAGGGCTTTATAACACTCAAGCTCTTGACGAGCATTTCGGTCTTCCGCATCGCCACTATAAAACAATTCATGTAGCAGGAACCAACGGCAAGGGTTCTTGCTCACACACCATTGCTGCTATCTTGCAGAAACAAGGTTACAAAGTAGGGCTATACACATCACCACACCTGGTAGACTTCCGTGAGAGAATACGGGTCAACGGAATTTGTATTCCTGAACAATATGTTGTAGACTTCGTGGAAAACGAACGCACTTTCTTTGAACCTCTTCATCCTTCCTTCTTTGAACTAACTACGGCTTTGGCATTCAAATACTTCGCTGAACAAGAGGTAGACTATGCCGTCATCGAAGTGGGATTGGGCGGTAGACTCGACTGCACCAACATCATATCCCCTATTCTTTCTGTTATCACCAACATCAGCTTCGACCATACGCAACTGCTGGGAGATACGCTCGCCAAGATTGCATCAGAAAAGGCTGGCATTATCAAAAAACAGGTACCTGTTGTCATCGGTAGCACCACTCCCGAGACTCGCAACGTATTCCAAACCGTAGCGCAAGAAAAGGAGGCTCCTATCATCTTTGCAGAGGACTCCGTATTCGGCCAAACCTCTGTCATGGTTACTGATAGCGGCAAGCACTTATTCCCGACACAGGATTTCGGAACCATCGAACTGGATCTAAAGGGCGCTTGCCAAACCGAAAACACCAAAACGATACTTTGTGCCATGTCACTGCTACTTGATATGGGCGTCGTAAACAAAGATTCTATCATTACTGGATTTGCCAACGTATGCAAGAATACTGGCTTACGAGGTAGATGGGAAACACTCGGAGAAAAGCCTCTCATCGTTTGCGATACGGGACATAATGTAGCAGGATGGAATTATCTTAGCAAGCAGATAGAAAAGCAACCGTGTGCACACCGACATATCGTATTCGGCATGGTAGACGACAAGGATGTATCAAGCGTTCTCGAACTTTTGCCCAAAAACAATACAACCTACTATTGGACACAAGCTTCCACCAAGAGAGCTATTCCTGTAGAGAAGTTGTGCGAAATGGCCAAAAAACACCTACTCAATGGCAACACCTATTCTTCTGTAAAAGAAGCATTTGAAGCTGCCAAGAGTCAAGCACAAGAAGCCGACTTCGTCTTCGTGGGTGGTTCAAGCTATATCGTGGCTGATTTGCTGAGTTCCTGTATTTTTTGATTTTTTAAGTCAAATATGTTGCAAAAAAATTTGTGATATCATTTTTTTTTATTTACTTTGCATTATGTTACTTTAAAACATTCGCATAACTTAAAAATTGGGATATTATGAATACAGAACCAGCAAATAAGTGCGGTCTGAAAAGAGAAGATTTTCAGACCACAGTCAATGGCAAGCAAACTGACTTGTTCGTATTGAAAAACAACAATGGAAACGAGGTTGCTGTAACGAACTACGGAGGAGCTATCGTAGCCATTATGATGCCCGACAAAGACGGCAATTATGCTAACCTGATTCAAGGACATGACAACATACAGGATGTCATCCATTCACCAGAACCTTTCCTCAGCGTTCTTATTGGTCGCTACGGCAATCGTATCAAGGAAGGTAAATTCACTCTTCATGGAAAAGAATACCAGTTGGCTTGCAACGATGGCCCTAACCATCTGCACGGCGGTCCAACAGGTTTCCATGCTCACGTATGGGATGCCATGCAGGTAAGCAGCAATGCTGTGGTTCTTAAGTATACAAGTCCATATGGAGAAGAAGGATTTACTGGTGAGCTCAACGTTTGGGTTGCTTACACACTGACAGATGACGATGAACTCGTTATCAAATATCAGGCTACAACCAATAAGTTGACTATTGTCAACCTAACACACCACGCATTCTTCTCTATTCAGGGAATTGCCAACCCAACACCTACCATCGACAACATCATCTGCCAGGTTAACGCAGACTTCTATCTGCCTATAGACGAGGTATCTATCCCAACGGGTGAAATCCTTAAGGTGGAAGGTACACCATTCGATTTCCGTACTCCCAAGACTATCGGTCAGGATATTGACGCTGACCATGAGCAAATCAAGAATGGTCAAGGTTT
The DNA here is from genome assembly GCA_900556395.1 of Candidatus Segatella caccae. Taxonomy (GTDB): domain Bacteria; phylum Bacteroidota; class Bacteroidia; order Bacteroidales; family Bacteroidaceae; genus Prevotella; species Prevotella caccae. The sequence goes on from USOQ01000014.1 coordinate 9,870, forward strand.
CGACCACAACTATGTACTCAACAAGAAAGAGGAAGGTGAGTTAAGTTTTGCGGCTAAGATTAAAGACCCTGTCAGCTGTAGAACCATGGAAGTATATACCACAGAACCTGGCTTGCAGATGTATACAGGTAACTTCTTGACTGGCATATCAGGTCAGCATGGTGCCACTTTCCCTCGTCGTAGTGCTGTTTGCTTCGAGGCTCAGAAATTCCCTGATACTCCTAATCATCCCTATTTTCCAAGTTGCCGCTTAAAACCAGGCGACACCTATACACAGAAAACTATTTATAAGTTTGGTGTAGAAAAATAACACCTAATTATATATTGGAGCAGGTTCTCAAAAGCGCCTGCTCCTTTTTCTCGTTTTGTAAAAGTTGCCACATTCCTAAGTAGATAACATTCTTATCAAGTAGAAAACATTCTATGCGCAAAGAAGACCACATTCTTAAATAAATGTTGGATATTGCTTTTCAGGAAGAGAATAACACCTTTAAAAAAAATCAATAATAATAAACAATATCAACTATCTAAATTAAAAATGGAAAGCCAAAACAAAAATGGTAACATCATCGCCATTATCACGATGATGTTTCTTTACGCCATGATTTCGTTTGTTACGAATCTGGCCGCTCCTATCGGAGTCATCTGGAAAAATGTATTCGCCGACAGCGGTAGTGCAAACATGATCGGTATGTTAGGTAATGCTATGAACTTCTTAGCTTACCTCTTCATGGGTATTCCTGCAGGCAAGTTACTCACCAAGATTGGTTACAAGAAAACAGCCCTCACTGGTATTGCTACTGGTTTTGTGGGTGTCTTCATCCAGTTTATTTCTGGTAAGTTCGGAGCCGACATCTCAGGATTCGCTGTTTATCTCTTCGGTGCCTTCATCTCAGGTTTCGCTGTTTGTATCCTCAACACAGTGGTAAACCCCATGTTGAACCTTCTCGGTGGTGGTGGTAATCGTGGTAATCAGCTGAACCTCATTGGTGGTACACTCAACAGCTTGTCAGGTACTTTAACTCCTATGCTTGTAGGTGCACTCATCGGTACTGTAACTGCTAATACACAAATGGTGGATGTAAATCTTGTACTCTACATTGCTTTGGCTGTATTTGCATTGGCATTCTTCACTTTAATCTTCATCCCTATTCAGGATCCTGAAATGGGTAAGACAACAGAGAAAACCATATTCGAGCACTCTCCTTGGGCCTTCCGTCACTTTAATCTTGGCGTTTTGGCTATCTTTGTTTATGTAGGTGTCGAAGTAGGTATCCCTGGAACATTAAACTTCTATCTCTCTGATACAACAGCAAATGGTGGCGGCTTTATCAATGGCGTAGTCATTGCCAATGCAGCAGCCATCGGTGGTTTCGTAGCGGGTACATACTGGCTCTTGATGTTGGTAGGTCGTCTTTGCTCAAGCTTTATCGCTGACAAGGTTTCAAGCCGTCAGATGATGATATTTGCGAATGGTGCTGGCATTATCTTTATTCTCCTTGCTGTTATCCTCGGCAAGTCTACCACAGTAGAGATGCCTGTATTTACTGGTACTTCGTTCCAGACTGTTACAGTGCCTATTGCAGCCATGTTCTTGGTTCTTTGCGGTCTCTGTACTTCTATCATGTGGGCATCTATCTTCAACCTGGCTACCGAAGGTCTTGGCAAATATACCGCTCAGGCTGCCGGTATCTTCATGATGATGGTAGTTGGTGGTGGACTGATTCCATTGGTACAGAACTTCATCGCTGACAATGCTGGTTACATGACAAGCTACATCGTGCCTCTCGTATGTATGGGCTATATGCTATTCTATGCAGTAATAGGCTGCAAGAATGTTAATAAAGACATTCCTGTCGAATAAGAAAAAGAAAATAGGATTAGCCCTGAAACTTTGCTATTTCAGGGCTAAAACATACCAAGACAAACCCTTTTAAAAAACAACTAAAAACTAAAAGATTATGGATATCGAAAAAGTAAGAAGCCGATTCATCAAACATTTTGATGGTAAAACTGGAAACATTTATATGTCACCAGGTCGCATCAATCTCATTGGTGAACATACCGATTACAATGGTGGATTTGTATTCCCAGGTGCTGTAGATAAAGGTATCATGGCAGAAATTCGCCCTAATGGTACTAACACTGTTATGCTCTACTCCATCGACTTGAAGGATCGCGTAGAGTTCAAGGTGGATGACACAGAGGGGCCACGCGCATCTTGGGCACGCTACATCTATGGCATCTGCCAGGAAATGAAGTCATTAGGTGTTGAGGTAAAAGGTTTCAATGCAGCCTTCTATGGCGATGTTCCTCTCGGAGCGGGCATGTCCTCATCAGCAGCTTTGGAAAGTTGTTTTGCCTTCGCCTTGAATGATTTGTTTGGCGATAATAAGATATCCAAGTGGGATCTCGTTTTAGCAGGTCAAGCTACAGAGCATAAGTACGTCGGCGTTAACTGCGGCATCATGGACCAGTTTGCAAGTGTATTTGGAAAAGAGGGCAAACTGATGCGCCTCGACTGCAACAGCCGTGACTTTGAGTACTTCCCATTCGATCCCAAGGGCTACAAACTGGTTTTAGTTAATTCAAAAGTAAAACACGAATTAGCAGGTTCTCCATACAACGATCGTCGCAACTCTTGCGAAAATGTGGTGAAACACATAGCTGCAAAGCATCCTGAGGCTAAGTTTGAAACACTCCGTGACTGCACATGGGAGCAGCTTGAAGAGGTTCGTGCCGAGGTTGGTGAAGAGGATTACAGCCGTGCTCACTTTGTTTTAGGCGAAAAAGATCGTGTGTTGGCAGTATGCGATGCTCTTGAGAAAGGTGACTACGAAACCGTAGGTCAGAAGATGTACGAGACACACTATGGCCTAAGCAAGGAATACGAAGTTAGCTGCGAAGAACTCGACTTCCTCAACGACATCGCCAAAGAGAATGGTGTCACAGGTAGCCGAATCATGGGTGGTGGCTTTGGTGGTTGCACCATCAACCTGGTAAAAGACGAAATCTACGACCAATTTATTTGTGATGCAAAGACTAAGTTTGCAGCCAAGTATGGTCACGAACCTGAGGTCTACCCTGTTGTTATCTCAGAAGGTTCTCACAAAGTTTGCTAACTGTTGCCAACTATACTATAGAATATATTCTTCCCTCACAATCATTCACTGGTAGGATTTCTCTGAAATTACGAAACCGGAGGAGAGGAACAAGAATAGTTATACAAATAGCTATCTGAATAGCTTATAAAAAACTCTAAACTAACTCGACAGAGAAGTTTAGTAATTATAAAAGAAATGCGAGCAAGTTCTTTGTTTATCAAGGAACTTGCTCCTTTTTATATACAAATAGTGTTAAAAATACACTTTACATGAAAAATTCTTCTATCTTAACGATACAACTTCCAAATAATTGTAGTATTTTTACACCCACAATAAATAACTAACCCTACACCTAAAATGAAAAAAGTCTGTAATTTATTATTAGGAACTATCCTTTCAGTAGTACTCTTTTCGTGTAGTTCAACCCCTACATCTACACTAACGCAGTCGGGGCTATCACAGGCATCGTTCGACTCTACCATCTATGGGAAGAAGACAGAACTAATCGTTTTAAAGAATACCCACGGCATGGAAGTATGTCTTACCAACTATGGCGGCCGCGTGGTTTCACTTATCGTACCTGATAAAACAGGTAACCCTACAGATGTTGTTTTAGGTTACGACAACCTCAGACAATATGCCGACACAGTAAACTCGCCATCAGACTACGGATCGAGTGTTGGAAGATATGCCAATCGTATTAAAAACTCTAAACTTTCGTTGGCAGGAAGTATTTACAACCTAAAGGCTAACGACCATGGCAACTGCTTGCATGGTGGCGGTAACACTGGATGGATGCATCAGGTGTATGATGTTACAGAAAAAAGTGATTCTTCTGTAACTTTCGTCATCAATGCACCAGATGATGAAAATGGTTTTCCTGGCAATGTGATAGCCTCAGCTACTTATACTGTCAAAGAAAACAATACTCTCGACATTGTTTTCAAGGCAACAACGGATAAAGAGACTGTCATCAACATGACCAATCACTCTTACTTCAACTTAAACGGAGACCCCTCAAAAGAAGGATTCAACCAAATCATGTACATCAACGCCGATCAGTTTACTCCTTCTGATTCTCTTTACATTCCTACTGGTGAGATTAAATCAGTAAAGGGAACTCCTATGGATTTCCGTGTTCCGACGGCTATAGGCAAGAAGATAGACTATAACTATGACCAAATCAAAAACGCCACAGGCTATGACCATAACTGGTGCCTCAACACCTATAAAAAAGACAAAGGCAATGACAAAATCGTAGCCGCAAGTCTCTATTCGCCCCTAACGGGCATCTTACTTGAAGTGTTCACCAACGAACCTGGTATACAAGTATACACGGGTAATTTCCAGGGCACAGGAATTGCTTGCAAACATGGCATCAAGTATCCCAAACATGTGAGCGTATGTTTTGAGAGCCAGAAGTACCCCGACTCTCCTACAAAGATAGCAGAAAAGACAGTGGGCTGGACCGATGCAACGCTAAAGCCTGGTGAAGAATATTATTCTCACTTAGCCTATAAGTTCAGCATTAAGAAATAAACCTTCACAAAACCTAAACACAAATACTAAAATATGGAATTATTAGATTGGATTGTTATTGGTGCCTTCTGCTTGGCATTGATAGGTATCGTGGTATGGGTTGTAAGTCAAAAGAACAACAACTCAGCAGATTATTTTTTGGGTGGTCGCGATGCCACATGGATAGCTATAGGAGCTTCCATCTTCGCCTCCAACATTGGTTCAGAACACTTGATTGGACTGGCAGGAGCAGGTGCCTCCAGCGGTATGGCTATGGCTCATTGGGAAATCCAAGGATGGATGATTCTCATATTAGGATGGGTATTCGTACCATTCTACACCCGGTCGATGGTATATACCATGCCTGAGTTTTTGGAACGTCGATACAATCAAGAGAGCCGCACTATCCTGTCTATGATATCTCTCATTAGTTATGTGCTCACCAAAGTAGCCGTAACGGTATATGCAGGAGGGTTGGTCTTTCAACAGGTTTTCGGCATCAAGGAGATTTGGGGCATTGACTTTTTCTGGATAGCAGCCATAGGGTTGGTACTCATCACTGCTATCTACACCATATTCGGTGGCATGAAGAGCGTACTCTACACCTCTGTGCTTCAGACCCCCATCTTGCTCCTTGGTTCATTGATAATCTTGGTATTGGGACTGAAAGCCGTAGGAGGTTGGGAACAGGTAATGAATATCTGTTCTTTGGAACCTGTTAATGATTACGGTAACCACATGACCGACTTGATTCGTGACCTACGCGACCCCAACTTCCCCTGGCTGGGTGCCTTAGTAGGTTCGGCAGTTATCGGTTTTTGGTACTGGTGTACCGACCAGTATATCGTTCAACGTGTGCTCTCAGGCAAAGATGAGAAAGAAGCCCGTCGTGGTACCATCTTTGGAGCATACCTCAAGCTACTACCCGTATTTATCTTCCTTATCCCAGGAATGATAGCTTATGCACTGAACGTGAAGATGGGCGGCGGCTTCCTTCCTGTAGATGCCAACGGCGTCGTTGTAAGCGATGCAGCTTTCCCCACCCTGGTTGCCAAACTGCTTCCTGCTGGTGTCAAAGGCCTTGTCGTATGTGGCATCTTAGCAGCGCTGATGAGTTCATTAGCTTCTTTGTTCAACTCATCAGCCATGTTGTTTACCATTGATTTCTATAAGCGTTTACGTCCTCAAACATCTGAGCAATCTCTTGTTCGCATCGGCCAAGTAGCTACTGTCGTCATCGTTATCCTCGGCATACTTTGGATTCCTATTATGCGTAGTGTAGGCAATGTCCTCTACAACTATTTACAAGACGTACAGAGTGTTTTGGCTCCTGGTATCGCCGCAGCCTTCCTTCTCGGTATCTGTTGGAAACGTACATCTGCTAAAGGTGGTATGTGGGGCTTACTCTCTGGCATCCTCATCGGTCTTACTCGCTTAGGAGCTAAAGTGTACTATAGCAATACGCCCGACGCCTCTGACACATGGTTTAAATATGTATTCTACGATTTCAACTGGCTCTATTTCTGTGGTGTGATGCTCTTAGTATGCTGCTTGATAGTAGTTTTAGTAAGTCTGTGCACACAGGCACCCGATGCCGAAAAGATACAAGGCTTGGTGTTTGGTACGTCTACCCCGGAACAACGAGCTGCAACACGAGTCAGTTGGAATAAATGGGATGTCATTCACACCGTCATTATCCTTGCCTTTACAGCTGCTTTCTATTGGTATTTTTGGTAATCAAACACCACCTCCATACCTCAGTACAAGATTACTGAGGTATGGGAATAAAATAGATATAGAATCCACATTAAAAACCTTATTTAAATAAGCAAACACATGACACAATTTTATAAAGAATTTCCTAAAGTTTTCGTTGCTGTCGACAGTATCATTTTCGGATTCGATGGACAAAACCTTCAGGTCTTAATAGGCAAGCGTCATATGGAACCCGGACGAGGCGAATGGTCGCTCTATGGTGGCTTTGTTGGAGAAACAGAAAGTCTGGAAGAAGCTGCCAACCGCGTAATTCTCAACCTGACAGGTATGAAGAATCTGTACATAAGACAGGTTGGTGCGTATGGCAAAACTGACCGCGACCCTGGCGAACGAGTTATATCTATTGCCTATTGTGCCCTTATCAATGTGGCTGACTATGACGACAAACTGCGTGTGCAGCATCATTTGGAATGGGTAAATCTGAAAGAACTGCCCAAACTTTACTCCGATCACAATCAGATGATACAAGATGCCGTGGCACAGATTCGCAGACGCATTAATTCAGAGCCTTTGAGTTTTAAACTACTACCAAGTCTTTTCACCCTCACCCAGTTGCAACATGTTTTTGAAGCAGTCATGGACGAGGAGATCGACAAGCGTAATTTCCGTAAACGCATCAAGGACATCGATTTCATCGAAAAGACAGAACTGATAGACAAAGCCTGTTCAAAACGCGGTGCTGCACTCTACCGCTTCAACAAAAAGGCTTATGCTGAAGATCCGTCATTTACTCTTAAATAATAGTTTCTCGAAAGTGACACCTAAGAGAGAGCATCTTTGGTGAAACTTTCTATAATCCACATATTTATAACTTTCGCATAGTGGAAAGTTAGATAACCAAACACATAAGAAAAGATGTTAGAAGAACTGAAAGAAAAAGTATGTAAGGCCAACCTGGATCTTGTAAGGCACAATTTGGTGCTCTTTACTTGGGGCAATGTAAGTGGCATCGACCGAGAGAAAGAACTCGTTGTTATCAAGCCATCGGGTGTCGATTACAGCACGATGACAGCAGACGATATGGTCGTAGTAGACCTGGCAACGGGTAAGGTCGTAGAGGGTAATCTCAATCCGTCATCAGATACCCCGACTCATCTGGTACTCTATCGCGCCTTCCCCGAGTTGGGCGGCATCGTGCATACCCATTCGACCTATGCCACAGCTTGGGCCCAAGCAGGCATCGACCTGCCCAACATCGGCACTACCCACGCTGACTATTTCTACGACTGCATCCCTTGCACAGAAGATATGACAGCCAGCCAAATGGCAGACTATGAATACAACACAGGCGTTGTCATCGTCGATAGATTCAAGAAAGACAACTTCAATCCTGTACACACCCCTGGAGTTTTGGTAAAGAACCATGGTCCTTTTATTTGGGGTAAAGATGCCGACGAGGCTGTCTATCATGCTGTAGTTGCCGAACAGGTAGCAAAGATGGCATTTATATCATTCAGCGTGAATAAGAACACTACGATGAATCCGCTGCTTGTAGAAAAGCATTTCTGTCGTAAGCATGGTCCTAACGCCTACTACGGACAGAAGAAGAATATGAAAAAATGAATCGTAAAGGCATGACATTCTTATCTCTGCCCAAACAAGGAGTGATTACCTCTACACGTTGAGTCTCCATAGAAAAGATGGTTATATCAACGCTACATAGAACTATTCTCCTCTTATAATAAAGTATAAAATCTAAACACTAAACACTAAAAATATGAACAAGTTTTTTGTATCTACATGTATAGGCACATTGATGACCATACCCATCATGGCACAAGACGTAACAGGGACCATTCATACCGACCAGGGACATCAAAAAATATACAAGGAAGTATACGGACAGTTTGCCGAGCACTTAGGAAGTTGTATCTATGGTGGTCTATGGGTGGGCCCGGAATCAAAGATTCCCAACACACAAGGCTACCGCAACGATGTACTTCAAGCACTGAAAGATTTGAAAGTACCTGTCTTAAGATGGCCAGGTGGGTGTTTTGCAGATGAATATCACTGGATGGACGGCATCGGTCCTCGCGACCTACGCCCTAAGATGCAGAACAACAACTGGGGAGGTACCATTGAGGATAACTCTTTTGGTACACACGAGTTTCTCAACCTCTGCGAGATGATAGGCTGCGAACCTTACATCAGTGGAAACATAGGCTCTGGTTCTGTCGAAGAATTGGCCAAGTGGGTGGAATATATGACCAGCGATGGAGACACCCCGATGGCTAAGCTTCGCCGACAGAATGGCCGCGACAAAGCCTGGAAGGTTAAGTTTTTAGGAGTAGGCAACGAGAGTTGGGGCTGCGGTGGTAACATGCGCCCTGAATATTATTCCGACCTCTATCGCCGTTACTCTGTTTATTGTCGCAACTACGATGGCAACCAGCTCTACAAAATTGCTTCCGGTGCCAGCGATTACGATTACAATTGGACCAAGGTTCTAATGGAACGCGTGGGACAGCGAATGAACGGACTATCTCTACATTATTATACAGTAGCGGGATGGACAGGCAGTAAAGGTTCTGCCACCAAGTTCGACAACAACGACTTCTATTGGACTATGGGCAAATGCTTAGGTATAGAGGATGTAATAAATCGCCACGAAGCCATCATGGACAAAGTCGATCCCAAGAAGGAAGTAGGTTTGATGGTCGACGAATGGGGAACCTGGTGGGACGAAGAGCCTGGCACCATTCATGGTCATCTGTATCAGCAGAACAGCATGCGCGATGCTTTCGTGGCAGCTCTTTCACTCCATGTCTTTCATCGACATTGCGACCGCATACGTATGGCCAACATAGCACAAGTAGTCAACGTACTCCAGTCGATGATTCTCACTGACACCAAGGGCACAGGGCACATGGTGCTCACCCCTACCTATCATGTATTCCATATGTATCGTGACTTCCAGGAAGCCACCTATCTGCCCATCAATATGAAGTGCGACTCGATGGAGGTGCGCGGTGACAGCCATGCACCTCAAGGCAGAAAAATACCCCTCGTATCCATATCTTCTGCTCAAAAATCAGATGGTACAATCGTGGTATCATTGGCTAACATAAGTCTTGACCGCGACCAAAACGTCGAGCTGAACCTTCAGGGTATGCCATCTAATGGCAAGTCTATAACAGGCGAAATTCTGACTTGTAAGAATATCACCGACTATAATGACTTTGAACACCCGCAAAATATACTGCCAAAAGATTTCAAAGGTGCCAAAATAAGCAAAAAAGCTCTAAAAGTGAAAATTCCAGCTAAATCTATTGTCGTTTTAAAAATAAAGTAGTATATTTGTGGAAAAATTAAAAATCTACAAGAAAAACCATACAAAATATTTAATATAAATTGCGTTATGAACGACATTAAAGTTATGAATCATGCAGCCGACAATATCCGTATCTTGGCTGCTTCCATGGTAGAAAAAGCCAACTCAGGTCACCCAGGTGGTGCTATGGGTGGTGCCGACTTCATCAACGTACTCTTCTCAGAGTTCTTGGTGTACGATCCATCAGATCCAACATGGACAGGTCGCGACCGTTTCTTCCTCGATCCTGGTCACATGAGCCCTATGCTCTATGCAGGTTTGGCAATGCGCGGTTTCTTCACCATGGACGACCTTCAGCAGTTCCGTCAGTGGGGTTCTGTAACTCCAGGACACCCTGAACTTGATGTAGCTCGTGGCATCGAGAATTCAAGTGGTCCGTTAGGACAGGGTCACGCTCTTGCTGCAGGTGCTGCTGTCGCAGAGAAGTTCCTTGAAGCACGTCTTGGTTCAACAATGATGCAGCATAAGATCTACGCTTACATCTCTGATGGTGCCGTAGAGGAGGAAATATCACAGGGTGTTGGTCGTATCGCTGGTAACTTAGGACTAAACAACCTCATCATGTTCTACGACTCTAACGACATCCAGCTCTCTACAGAGTGTGGTGTTGTGATGAGCGAAGATACAGAAATGAAGTACAAGGCATGGGGTTGGAATGTCATTAAGATCAATGGTAACGACGTTGCACAGATTCGCGAAGCTATCGTAGCTGCTCAGCAGGAGCAGGATCGCCCTACCCTCATCATCGGTAAGACTATTATGGGCAAGGGAGCCCTCCGTGCTGATGGTACAAGCTATGAGGCATGTATCAACACACATGGTGCTCCTCTCGGTGGCGATGCTTACACCAATACTATTAAGAATCTTGGTGGTGACCCAGAGAATGCTTTCGTTATCTTCGATGATGTAAAGGAACTCTACGCTAAGCGTGCAGAAGAACTCAAGAAGATTGTAGCTGAGCGCAAGGCTGCTGAGGCTGAATGGCGTAAGGCAAATCCAGAGAAGAGCGCTCTAATGGACGAGTGGTTCTCTGGCAAGGCTCCAAAGGTAGACTGGAGCAAGGTTGAGCAGAAAGCAGGTTCAGCCACACGTGCAGCTTCTGCTGCTTGTCTTGGCGTATTGGCAGAGCAGGTGCCTAATATGATTTGTGCATCAGCCGACCTCTCTAACTCAGACAAGACCGACGGTTTCTTGAAGAAGACCAAGAGCATGGTACGCGGTGACTTCTCTGGAGCATTTTTCCAGGCTGGTGTTGCTGAGCTCACCATGGCAGATATGTGTATCGGTATGATGCTTCACGGAGGTGTTATCGCCGCCATGGGTACATTCTTCGTATTCTCAGACTACATGAAGCCTGCCGTTCGTATCGCAGCATTGATGCAGGTTCCTGTGAAGTTTATCTGGACACACGATGCATTCCGTGTAGGTGAAGACGGACCTACTCATGAGCCTGTAGAGCAGGAAGCACAGATTCGCTTGATGGAAAAGATGAAGAATCATGCTGGTAAAGATAGTGTACGCGTATTCCGTCCTGCAGATGCAGAAGAGACTACCGTTTGCTGGAAGCTCGCTATGGAGAACATCGATACTCCTACCGCTCTCATCTTCTCTCGCCAGGGCATCGCCAACTTGCCAGAAGGCAATGATTATGAGCAGGCAGCTAAGGGTGCCTATATCGTAGCTGGTAGCGATGAGAATCCAGACGTTATCCTCGTAGCAAGCGGTTCTGAGGTTTCTACCTTGGAGGCTGGCACAGAGGCTTTGCGTAAGGATGGCATCAAGGTACGAGTAGTAAGTGCGCCTTCTGAGGGCCTCTTCCGCAACCAGAGTAAGGAATACCAGGAGAGCGTATTACCTAAAAACGCTAAAATCTTTGGTATGACAGCAGGTCTTCCTGTAACGCTCGAAGGTCTTGTAGGTGCCAATGGTAAGGTATTTGGCTTAGAGAGCTTTGGTTTCTCTGCACCATACAAGGTTCTCGATGAGAAATTAGGTTATACAGGCGAGAATGTCTACAATCAGGTAAAGGCATTCTTGGCAGAAGAATAAAAATACAATCACTCTTAAAACTTTAAGTGTTATGGAAGTAAAGACAGTAGGATTAGCCAGCGATCACGCAGGTTTTCCAATGAAGCAATTCGTATTGCAGTATTTAGAAAAGAAGGGTTATCCTGTTAAGGATTATGGTACATATAGTGATGAAAGTGTAGACTATCCTGACTTTGCCCATGCTTTGGCAGAAGGCATTGAGAATGGAGACGTTTATCCTGGCATCGGTATCTGCGGTAGCGGTGAAGGTATGGCTATGACTCTCAACAAGCACCAAGGTGTACGTGCTGGATTAGCATGGAGCAAAGATATCGCTCAACTTATCCGCCAACACAACGATGCCAATGTCATCGTGCTTCCAGGACGTTTCATCGACAACAAGACTGCCGAGGCTATCCTCGACGAGTTCTTCAAAGCTACCTTCGAGGGTGGTCGTCATGAGCGTCGCGTTAAGAAGATAGCTCTGCAGAAATAATTTCAGCAGAACGATAAATAAATAAAAAAAAGATGTATGAGTTCACCACATGGCTTATACATCTTTTTTTTGCTTTTTAGAATAACATTACTATATATATTGTCTCATATTTTCACATAAATAGAATGATATTTCTACAAATAAGTCCTTATTTCAAAGAATTTGCGTAATTTTGCATAGAAATAAGAGAAACCCGTGGGCTTATTAAGTTAAAAATGACAGATACTTTATCAGTTTTACAAGGATCTATCCTTGCCTTGTCGACATTGTGTATAGGCATGTCAAAAACAGGAGTACAGGGCCTCATGCTCCTCATCGTACCATACATGGCAATGGCTTTCGGTGCGAAAGAATCTACAGGCATTATCTTTCCTATGCTCTGCATGGCCGACATGTCAGCTCATGGGATGGACACTTGCCTTAGCCCTGGTTGTTATGATATGGATTTACACTAAATCTGCTCATGTTACCAGTGATTGGTACAGGTGCCTTCTTGGGAATCCACTTAGTAAAACTATTTCCAGAAAAAGCTTTCAGAAGATTTATCCAGACTGTCACCATTCTTTCTGTGATAATGATGCTCTTATGAAAAAAGATATAACCCGTAAATATAACTTTAAATAAAACCAAAAATGATGAAATTAGCTATTCCTACACGCGATGGTCGTGTAGACGATCACTTCGGACATTGCGACCACTACATGGTTTATACTATTGATGACGAGCAACACATCGTATCATCCGAGCGACTGGAGTCTCCTCAGGGTTGCGGATGCAAGTCTAACATTGCTTCTGTCATGCAGCAAATGGGCATCACGATGATGCTTGCTGGCAATATGGGTATGGGAGCATTCAATAAGCTTTCCGACCATGGCATCAGTGTAATCCGTGGTTGCCAAGGAGACATCCATGAAGTACTCAGCAATTTTCTTGCTGGCAATCTAAACGATTCGGCTGAATCTTGCGATCACCACGACTGCAACCACCACGAAGAAGACCCCGTGTTTGTGATTCCCAACCTTTAAAACATGGGCAGAGATGAGACTACCAAAGAAAAGAAAAAACATCTCTTTTGTAATATGAAAACCAAATCACTCGCTTTCATTGCAGGTATCATCTGGCTGATAGCAGGCTTCAACGTCTGCAGAATAGGCGTTGTTTCATGGATGAGTCTTGACACGATCTCTCCCTTCATGATTATCGGAAGCATCATCACCTTGATCTTGTTTTCCATCATGTTCGTCAAGATGCTATTCAAAAATGTAAAACGCATCAGAAAGATTGATATCAGGAAGCGCAAGATGTGGGACGTCATGCCCGTGAAGTCATACGTTATCATGATTTTCATGATAACCTTCGGCATTTTGCTGAGAAGATGCCCTCTCGTCCCTCCATCATTCATCGCCTCTTTCTACGTAGGTTTAGGAATGGCGTTGATGGTGGCGGGCGTAATATATACCTCTATTTTCTTTTGCCCCAAAGATTTGTAAGATAGAAGACGATTGTGAAAAAAGCACCTTATCCTATTCTATCCTACAAAGATATGTTTATCTAACGAAAGGTTCATTACATTAAGCCAACATACGTCTCACATAACCACGAACCACCTTGCGAGCCAATCCTAAACGATTCTCCACACACTTGTAATTCAAACCTAACTGTGTGGAGATTTCCGCTACTTTCAAGTCATCGCATATATTGAGACGATAAATCTTACGTTGTTTTTCTGTAAGACGAGCCATTCCTTGTTCTAAAATATCATTTATCTCCTTAGCCGAATAAACCGACTCTCCATTCTCGTAAGCATTGCTCGAATGTGTTCCTCCAAGAATAAAATGCTCATACTCCTCTATCTTATTCTTATGACGCCAATAATCATAAATCAGATTTCGTGCCACGGTATATACCAGACAGGGAAGCGTTATGGGGGTTATCATTTTATCAGTGAGCAAGAGACGCATAAAGACATTCTGCACGATGTCTTCTGCTTCGTCGGTATGGTGAAGTCTTGATACTACGAAGGCAAGAATCTCCTCGTAGTGCAATGAATAGTAATCAGCGATAATAGCTTGTTTAGTTTTTGTATAGTTCATGTTGGACAGTTGGTATTAGTGAACACCTCCTCGTTAGATGTTGCAAAGTTAAGAAAAATAGTTGCTTTGACCAAAAAAAATAGCCAAAATCCCCAAAAATAATCAATACCATCGCTTTTCATCTTGATTTGGCACGTATTTTGCCAAGATTGGGTCAAACTCGAATATCAATAAAACAACTAAAAAACAATATAATTATGGCACAAAAAGGTAATATCGGAGTAACAACAGAGAATATTTTCCCTGTCATCAAGAAATTCTTATATTCAGACCACGACATCTTCCTGCGCGAGATGGTATCTAACGCAGTAGATGCTACACAAAAACTGAAGACACTTGCAGCGCAGGGCGATTTCAAGGGCGAGATAGGCGATACCACCGTACGCATTAGCCTTGATGAGAAAGCAGGCACGCTTACCATTAGCGACCATGGTATCGGTATGACCGAAGAAGAGATTGATAAATACATCAACCAAATAGCATTCTCGGGTGTCACCGACTTCCTCGACAAGTACAAGGAGAACGCCAATGCCATCATCGGACACTTCGGTTTGGGTTTCTATTCTTCATTTATGGTAGCCAGCAAGGTGGAAATCATCACCAAGAGCTATCGTGATGGAAGCAAAGCTGTAAAGTGGAGCTGCGATGGTTCACCTGCCTTCGAGATAGAGGATGCAGACAAGGCAGAGCGTGGTTCCGACATCGTGCTGCATATCGCCGACGACTGTAAGGAATTCCTTCAGAAAAACAAGATAGAACAACTGCTCAACAAGTACTGCAAGTTTATGGCTGTACCTGTAGCCTTTGGCAAGAAGACAGAATGGAAAGATGGTAAGAACGTGGAAACCGATGAGGATAACATTATTAATCATGTAGAACCTCTTTGGACCAAAGCCCCCAGTTCGCTGAAAGACGAAGACTACAAGAGTTTCTATCGCGCACTCTACCCCATGCAAGACGAACCTCTGTTCTGGATTCACCTCAACGTAGACTTCCCATTCAATCTGACGGGTATTCTCTACTTCCCACGCATCAAGAACAACATCGATATGCAACGCAACAAGATTCAGTTGTACTGCAACCAGGTGTTTGTCACTGACCAGGTGGAAGGTATTGTGCCAGAGTTCCTTACCTTACTGCATGGTGTTATCGACTCACCAGACATTCCACTGAACGTAAGCAGAAGCTACCTACAGAGCGACAGCAACGTGAAGAAGATTGCTACTTACATCACCAAGAAAGTGGCCGATCGTCTGAACTCTATCTTCAAAGAGAATCGTAAGGAGTATGAAGAAAAGTGGGACGACCTGAAAGTCTTCATCAACTATGGTATGCTCTCACAAGAGGACTTCTACGACCGCGCCAAGGACTTTGCACTCTTCAAGGATGTAGACGACAAATACTTCACCTTCGAGGAATACAAAACTCTCATCAAGGACAACCAGACCGATAAAGAGGGCAACCTCGTATACCTCTATGCTAACAACAAGGAGGAACAATACGCATACATCGAGGCTGCCAAGAACAAGGGTTACTCTGTACTGATGATGGATGGTCAGCTCGACACTCCTATGGTCAACATGCTGGAACAGAAGTTGGAAAAATCACGCTTCACTCGTGTCGATAGCGACATTATTGATCGCTTGATTGTAAAGGAAGATGCCAAGAAGACAGACCTCACTCAGGAGCAGACTGACAATCTGACACAGGTTTTCCGCTCACAGATGCCAAAGCTCGAGAAGACTGAATTCTATGTAGAAATCCAAGCCTTGGGTGAAGACAACCAACCAGTACTCATCACACAAAACGAATATATGCGCCGTATGAAGGCTATGAGCCAGTTCCAGGCAGGCATGAACTTCTATGGTCAGATGCCCGACAGCTATAGCATCGTACTCAACTCTGATCATGCGCTCGTAAAGAAAGTGCTTGCAGATGCCGAGGAGCACACAGCAGAAGCCCTCAAGCCTATCTTGGCAGAGCTAAAGGGTCAGGAGGCTCGCCTCGCTGTGCTACATCAGACGCAGAGCAAGAAGAAACCCGAGGAGATTACTCAGGAAGAGAAAGATGACGTGCAGAACACCCAGAAGACCATCAACGATGAAAAGGAAAAGCGCGACGGCATCATTGCCAACTATGCAAAGAACAACAGCATCGTTCATCAGCTCATCGACTTGGCACTTCTACAGAATGGTATGTTGAAGGGTGCTGCTCTCAATGCCTTCTTGAAGCGTAGTGTCGACATGATTAAGTAATTATTATCTTCGCACTTTCGTGCGATAAGAGATAAAGAGATAAAATGACCACAAAAAAACAGGTCAGTGAATAAATAAAGCTTGACTTCTTAGAGAATGTTTTTTTAGTAATATTCTTCTAAGAAGTCAAGCTTTTTTTATACCATTTACTGAAGTTTCGCATGTACGGAAGTTACTATTTAGCCCCCAAAAAACGCAAGTACTTGCGATGCCCAACGAAAGTACTTTCAACAGCCAACGCAAGTACTTGCGATGCCCATCGCAAGTATCTTCATTTTTGGGGGTAGTTTTCTGCTTTGACGATGCCTCAGACTATTTATCTCCTGACAACACACACGAATGGCATTTTTCTCGCCAGATATTCTTTATAAACAAAGCATTGCCTATGATGTAACGACGCCACATACGTCGTGGCTCCTTAAGCAAACGATAAAGCCATTCCAACCCATGACGTTGCCACCACATAGGAGCACGCTCCACTGTTCCAGCAAAAAAATCGAATACCGCCCCAATGGTTCCTACATGACAATGGATATGAAGCTTATCCCAGTGAGCATAAGTCCACTTTTCTTGCTTAGGAGCCGTCATGCCTATCCACAACAAGTCTGGGTTGGCAGCATGGATGGCATCCAAAATGGCTTGATTATCTTCTTCGCTGAACTCGGGCTTATAGGGTGGCGAATAGGTTTCAACTCGGAGATGCGGATATACCTGTGCTGCACGCTCAACAATCATATCAAGCACCTTCTGCGAACTGCCCATAAACATGACCGTCTTCTCACCAGCCTTTGCAGCCTCTGTCTCAAGTTGGTTCATCTCAAACTCAAACAAGTCCCATCCTGCAATGCGCTCCCTGGGCTGCGACTTAGCATCAAGCCATCGACATGCCTTCACTATGCTTACACCATCAGGAATAAGCACATCACCACAACTGAGAGCCTCAGCAAAAAAAGAATCTTTAAGAGCTGTATTATAGGAATGAGCATTGATTGTATTAATGAGCAACTTACCTTGAGGTAGCGTGGAGAGTTCGTCCTTGCTGTTCAATATTGTCAAAGTCTTCAGTTGAAACATAAGTTTACAGATTTATATAATAATTTTAAGTCATCACAAAGGTATGGCTTTTCTTTGATACCACCAAATAATTCACAGGAAAACATCGAAAAGGCAATGAATGTTTGGCTAATTCAAAACAATTTTCTATTTTTGCAAAACAAACATAACATACCATTACAAATATGATTCAGCAAGAAACGCTCATGAGACAACTGGTCGACAAGCTCAACCAGGCCTCAGAGGCATACTATAACGGCAAGGGTGAACTGATGACCGACTATGAGTGGGACGCCATGTTCGACGAGCTGAAGCTTTTGGAAGAAGAAACAGGAATCACCCTGCCCGACTCTCCCACAAGCAAAGTGTCAGAAGACAACCTGGCAGGACAAAAAGAAGAACATGAGTTTGCTGCCCTGTCACTCGCCAAGACCAAGAGCGTGACCGACCTGACCAAATGGGCCGACGGACGAAGCATTTGGCTGTCATGGAAGTTGGATGGTCTGACACTGGTCGTCACTTACGATAATGGGCATCTCACCAAGGTGGTGACACGTGGCAACGGACACATAGGAACCAACATCACCCATCTGGCTCCTGCCATCAGCGGTATTCCACAAGACATAGAGGAAAAAGGACATTTGGTCATCAGAGGCGAAGCTGTGATTTCTTACCCAGACTTCGAGCGCTTTGTACTTGAGACAGAAGGTGACTATGCCAATCCACGCAACTTGGCCTCAGGCTCACTCGCTCTCAAAGACATAGAGGAAGTACGCCCACGCCATCTGCAGTGGATACCCTTTACGCTGGTTTACACCGAGCATCCCCTCACATCTTGGGGTAAACGTATGCACTTCTTAGAGTCGCAAGGATTCAATCCTGTAGAACGCATCTGCATAGAACAGCCTACCACTGATAGCATCCAGATGGCCATAGACCAGTTCACACATAAGGTAACAACCAAGGAATTCCCTTTCCCCGTCGATGGTCTTGTCATTACATATGATGATACGGAATATGCTTCTACGGGTTCGGTAACAGGCCATCATGCCACACGTGCAGGCTATGCCTTCAAATGGCAAGACACACATGCCGACACGATACTCGACCACATAGAATGGTCGTGTGCAGCCAACACCATCTCGCCTGTAGCAGTATTCGCCCCTGTAGAGCTGGAAGGCACTACCGTACAGCGTGCTTCGCTCTGCAATATCAGCGAGTGCGAACGATTGGATATCGGTGGTAAGGGAACGCGCCTACAGGTCATCAAAGCCAATAAGATCATCCCCAAGGTGATTCGTATCACCGAGAAAGTGGGTTTGCTCGATATTCCTCATCTATGTCCTGTCTGCGGTGCAGAAGCCCACATTACTGAGAGTGAAAGTGGCACCAAGACTCTCCATTGTTCTAACTCCGACTGTGCAGCCAAACAGCTGAAGAAATTCTCGCGTTTTGTCAGCAAGGAAGGCATCAATATCGAGGGCATCTCTGAACAGACCGTTTCAAGGTTTATCAACGAGGGATTCATTCACGAATATGCAGACTTCTATCACCTCAACCAATACAGCCATCAGATAGCTACCTTTGAGGGCTTCGGCAGGAAATCGGTTCACAATCTACTCGATAACATCGAGAAGAGTCGCACCACAGATGGGCGTCATCTGCTCTATGCACTCAGTATTCCGCTCTGCGGTAGTGATGTAGCAAAAAGACTGTTGGCGCAATACCCTATCAAACAACTGGTGGAAGTAGCACGCACAGCCCTCTTCGATGACGAACTGGCAAGCATCGACGGCATAGGTCCAGAGAAAAGCGCAAAGTTTATTGGTTTCTTCAGAGACGATAAGAATTTCAACAAAGTGCAAAACCTGATAAAGGAACTCAACATTCGAGAAGAAGAGCCTCTGCAGAAAGGTTCTCTTTGTAGCGGGCTCACCTTCGTCATCACTGGCGATGTGCACCACTACAAGAATCGCAACGAGCTGAAGGCTTACATCGAGCAGCAAGGTGGTAAGGTGACAGGAAGCGTCAGCAAGAGCACGTCTTTCCTCATCAACAACGATGCTACTTCTGCAAGCGCCAAGAACAAAAAGGCACAACAGTTGGGTATCGAGATTCTTACAGAAGAACAATTTATAGAACAATTCACAACAGTCAAATAACAGAACAATCAACAACAAATATGTACATTGCAATAGCTGGCAACATCGGCAGCGGAAAGACGACTCTCACCAATATGCTCGCCAAGCATTACGGATGGAAAAAATTTCTGGAACCTGTCGATGAAAACCCATACATCGACGACTACTACAAGGATATTTCAAGATGGGCACTCAATCTGGAAGTGTATTTCCTGAAACAGCGCTTCAAGAATCTTTTGGAAATAGAAAGAAGTAAGGAAACCATCATTCAAGACCGAACCATCTTTGAAGGTGTGTACGTCTTCGCTACCAACAACAAGAACATGGGCAATATGGATGAGCGTGACTACGATACCTACATGGGACTCTTCGATTCTATGCTACAGGTCATCAAGATGCCAGAACTCATGGTTTACCTACGCTCATCGGTGCCTCATCTGGTAAAGAACATCCAAAAACGTGGACGAGACTATGAGCAGCAGATGCCTATCGACTATCTACAAGGCATCAACACGCTGTACGATGACTTCATATATAATAAGTATAAAGGACGCGTACTCGTCATTGAGGTTGACCATCTTGACTTTGAGCACAATCCAAGAGAGTTTGGAGAAATCGTAGACAAGATAGACTCTGAATTGTTTGGACTCTTCTCGAAGAAAGACTCTAACAATGACTGAACAAAATCTCACATCATATAAAAAAAGAACAATAATAACCCATTACATAAAAACATAAAGAGATGCATATAGCAATAGCAGGCAACATAGGTAGCGGAAAAACTACGCTCACCAAACTACTCAGCAAACGATATGGCTGGAAGCCCAACTTCGAGCCTGTAGACAACAACCCTTACCTCGCTGACTACTACGAGGATATGAAACGCTGGTCGTTCAACCTACAGATTTATTTCCTCAACAAGAGATTCCATGATGTCGTGGAGATTGCACAGAATAAAGAAACCATCATCCAGGACCGAACGATCTTTGAGGATGCTAAGATTTTCGCACCCAATCTTCATGCCAAAGGGCTGATGAGCGACCGCGACTTTGCCAACTATACAGACCTCTTCGACCTCATGATAAGTCTCGTAAAACTCCCTGACCTCATGATCTACATCCGCAGTAGCATACCTACCCTCGTGAGTCACATAGAGAAACGTGGACGCGACTTCGAGAAGAGCATCCGCATCGACTATCTACAGGGTCTCAACGATCGCTACGAAGAATGGATTAAGGATTATAAGGGAAAACTCATCATTGTGGATGGCGACAATCTACACTTCGAGGAAAATCCAGAAGACTTCCGAAAGGTTACCGACCAAATAGATGCCGAACTCTTCGGATTATTTCCGTTGTAATAGGATATTAAAAAACTCGTCTCTCTTTTTCCTCTAAGAGAGACGAGTTTTTTTTCTGAATACCCACCTGTTCTTTATGAACAAGAATAAGATTTCTCTAAAATCTTGCAGCAAGATGGCAAGCAGTGAGGGTTTGGCTTTGTCAAGCAGTGAGGGTGGCTTCAGTCACCCTATTCCTATAACTCGCATGAATTCAAAACAGAAGGAAATTTTTGAATTCTCCAATTCTTGACATTAAAAATGGCCTGCTCAACCTAACATTGATCACTTCCTAAGAGCAATGTTGTAGTTGTAATACTGAGTATTACCCGTAATGTCCTCCTTCACATGGATAAAAGGCGGAAACTTCACACTCTCATGCTTAGCAATACCCTTTGTCTCAAGAATAACCAGCCCTTGGGCGGGAGCCTCAAAGGAGTCAAGTTCAAAATACTGACCTTTCCAGATAAAACTCTTGCGATGCTTGCGTATGGTAACACGATAAGGGTCAGCCTGTTGAAGCATCGACTCGTAGAGATTCTTACCTATCTGACGCTCTGTCTCGATCTGCTCGGTAGCCGAAATCATCTTCTTGGTGGTATGAACATATACGGTCTTTCCATCGAAAACACGTTTACGAAGACGTACCTCACAACCAGGTTCGGTGGTAAGATAAGTCTGCACAATATCACTGTCGATGCTACCGGCAACATCTCCCGTCACCTCTACGATGTACTTACGCTCCTCCTCCACAGGCTGAGGAATACCCAGCACATTACTGATTTCCTTGAGCACACGATTCAACTTGTTGTTGAAGTCATCGTGATTGTTGATAACACGCAGATGCGAATGTCCCGTCCATGCACTTATCACCTTCTTGTCCAATTCGCGGGCTATCTGAAGCCCATGCTCATCAGCTCGCTCCAGGCGCTGAGCATTGTTGCTCGTCGTATAAAACTGTTCTGCACCATCAGCAGCCGACACAAGATGAAGCACTGCATCATATCGTTCGTCACGCAACTGGGCCGTAGTATACCCAAACTCACCTATAATGCGATTCCACAAATCAGGAGAGAGATAAGAAGAAATATCCAATGCACCACGATCGCACACAATGATGACGGGCTTGTCGATCGTCTGTGCCATGCGCATCATGCTGTCTTCGAGAGCCAACTGAATCTGAAGCGTAGCCTTCTCGCCCTCATAGAAGAAATTGGCATTATCGGTAAGATAGTTCATACCAGCCTGGGTAAACATGGTAGGCACCTCTGGGATGGTAAACACCTTATAACCCAATCCTGAGAAATGCTCAATGATTCTTACCAGGGCTGTCGTCTTGCCTGCACAAGGACCACCCGTAAGTACTATTTTCTTTATATTATTCATTAGTTTATGATTTGTCTATATGGTTATAAGCAAGCGATACACCATCAGCGCTTGATTGAATATGATACAGTGTGTCGCTTATTTTTTTGCAAAATTACAACAAAACGAAGACAACACAAAACGAAAACCACTTTTTTGTATTTTTATTTTGCTATTTTACCGATTTAACGTACCTTTGCAAAAAAGAAACTCAACTTTCGCAAATGGGGAAGTTAAAGAATTTAAAGAAGTTAGAGAAGTTAAAGCCATATGCTTTATAGCTAAATATACAACAAAAAAAGGTATTGGCCATAACTTCTAACGACCGATGGGAGTGATAACTTCTTTAACTACTATAACTTCCGTACATACGAAACTTCAGGAAGAAATAAGAACATTTTATTAAGCACTTATGATATACTGTATATCTAAAAAATTGGAAATATCAGCATCCCACTCGCTCTCACTCAGCTACGAGAGCAAGTGCAGCCGTATGCATGGACACAACTGGCAAATAGAAATCTTCCTCGTTAGCAAAGATAAGCTCAATGCTGATGGTATGGTAGAAGACTTCACACATATCAAGCAAACCATACACAACAAGATGGACCATGCCAATCTCAACGAGATTTTCGACTTCAATCCTACCGCCGAGAATATAGGCAAATGGATAGTAGAACAATTTGAACAATGCTACAAGGTAACAGTCCAAGAAAGTTTTGGAAATACAGCCACTATCATCGACGAAACGAAGATCAAAGGCATAGAGTTTCTTGTGAAATAGACAACAAACACGTGACACCGAGAATGAAGACATATCGAGTAAATGAAATATTCTACTCTCTGCAAGGCGAAGGACGCTGGACAGGAAGGGCGGCCGTCTTTGTAAGGATGAGCGGTTGTAATTTAGCTTGTCCCTTCTGTGACACCGACTTCAGCCATTATACAGAGATGACGGCTGATGATATCATTGAGCAATGCCAAAAGGTAGGAGGAAACTGTAGGTTTATCGTACTGACAGGGGGAGAACCCACCCTTCAAGCCGACAAGAACCTGATAGCAGCATGGCACCAGGCAGACTACTATGTAGCAATGGAGACTAACGGAACCCACCCCATCCCTGAAGGTATCGACTGGGTGACTTGCTCACCCAAGTCTGCGTTTGTCAAATCAGAAGCCCATCTGGCCATAACACAGGCCAATGAACTTAAACTCGTCTTCGATGATGAGCACCCCGTAGAAGACTATGGCCTGAAGACTGAATATAAGTACTTACAACCATGCGACACAGGCAACGCTTCTCGTAACCGTCTGATAATGAACCACTGCATCAAGTTCATTCAAGAACATCCTGAATGGCAACTCTCTCTGCAAACACACAAAATCATCGGTATACAATAAGAACATAAGCAACCCAAAACAACTATAATATATGGAACAAAAAATCAAGACATTAATCATCGGAAGCGGACCTGCGGGCTATACCGCTGCTATATACGCGGGTCGTGCAGACCTCAACCCCATACTATACACAGGTATGCAACCAGGTGGACAGCTCACCACTACCACCATCGTGGAAAACTTTCCAGGCTACCCCAATGGTGTAGACGGCAACCAGATGATGATGGACCTACGCGAACAAGCTGAACGCTTTGGCACTACAGTACGCGATGGAAGCATCACACACATCGATTTCGACAGTCGACCATATCGCGTAGAGGACGAAGATGGAAACATACTTCTTACCGATACTATCATTATTGCAACAGGTGCTACTGCCAAGTATCTCGGACTTGCTGACGAAGAGAAGTATAGAGGTCAGGGGGTTTCTGCATGTGCCACCTGCGATGGCTTCTTCTATCGCAAGCGCACTGTAGCTGTTGTCGGTGGTGGTGATACGGCTTGCGAAGAGGCTCTCTATTTGGCCAGTTTAGCCAAAAAGGTATATATGATAGTCAGAAAACCTTACCTTCGTGCAGCAGAAATCATGCAGCAGAGAGTGAAGGAGAAAGAGAACATAGAGATTCTTTTTGAAACCAACACTAAAGGACTCTTTGGCGAAAATGGTGTGGAGGGAGCACATCTTGTCCGCCATCTTGGAGAACCTGACGAGGAAGCTTTCGATATTGCTATAGATGGTTTCTTCTTAGCTATCGGTCATAAGCCCAACACCAAACTGTTTAAGGGACATATTGACCTCGACGAACAGGGATTCATCAAGGTTATTCCAGGCACTGCTGGCACCAATCTTCCTGGCATCTTCGCTGCAGGCGATGTTGCCGACCCAGTATATCGCCAAGGCATCGTTGCTGCTGGCTCTGGAGCCAAGGCCGCTATCGAAGCCGACCGTTATCTGCAAAAACTGTAAGATAGAATAATAACAAATAATTCGAAAACGCAATGAAGAAACGTCTTTTTCTAACAACATGTGCCATGGCCGTTACCATTATGCTGAACGCACAGCAGTTGTTTGTAGGCTCTTACAACATTCGAAACCACAACAGCGGTGATGATCGCAATGGCAATGTGTGGACCACACGCTGTAAGGTGCTATGCGACCAGGTAAACTTCGAATCACCCGACGTGTTTGGCACGCAAGAGGTATTGCACGAACAGCTCAACGACCTATGCTCTCATCTCGACAACTACGACTACATTGGTGTAGGTCGCGATGATGGCAAAGAGGCTGGTGAATATTCTGCCATCTTCTATAAAAAAGACCGGTTACAGTTGCTCAAGAAAGGCAACTTTTGGCTTAACGAAACACCCGAAAAGCCTGCTTTGGGATGGGATGCCGTTTGTATACGCATCTGCTCATGGGGTGAGTTTAAACAGTCGAGCACAGGTTTTAAGTTCTTCTTCTTCAATCTACACATGGACCACGTAGGCGTGGTGGCACGTCGCGAGGCTGCCAAACTTATCGTGAAGAAGGTACGCGAAATTGCTAAGGGTGCTCCTGTAGTGGTAACAGGCGACTATAACGTAGACCAAGACAATGAGATTTTCAAGATATTTACCGACTCCGGCATCTTGAAAGACAGCTACACTGCAGCCCGTCTGCGCTTTGCTGCGAATGGAACCTTCAACTCGTTTAACACCGACCTATGGAGCACATCACGCATCGACCACGTGTTTGTATCTCCTAAGTTTGCCATCGATCGCTACGGCATCCTCACAAATGTGTATTGGACTCCAGCCCCTAACGTCAACAATGACGAAAAGGGACATGATGCCCCTACAGAGGTAAACTTCCGAAAATATATTCGCCGCGCACCATCTGACCACTATCCCGTGATGGTACACATGAAATACGTGAAGTAGAGTCATCATCCGCATAAACATGAAACAGCCCGTGCAGAAGACTTATTCTTCTCGCACGGGCTGTTTAATATTTTTACTTTTATATCCTTTTATCTTTATACCAGTTTATAGATTTCACTGGGAGTCTTACGCTTGAGCACCTCCAGTATAAAGTCTTTTCCTGCCACGATACCATAGCTACGCAGAATCTGTTCTACAGTCTTGCGTGCCAATTCTGGATGATTATTCTCCTCGCTCAAATGGCATAACCAAACATGGCGCAAAGCTTCTGTTGCATTCTCTGCCAAAGCCTTACCGCATGAAGTATTACTCAGATGACCATTAGGACCAAGAATACGATCTTTAAGATACTGAGGATAAGGTCCCTGCTTCAACATCTCCTCATCGTGATTAGCTTCTAAGACAAGATAATTAGCACGACCTATAAAATCGTGCATCTCATCAGTGATATGACCTACATCTGTTATCAAACAGAAAGTCACACCACCACACTCCACTTGATAACCTACATTGTCGGTACTATCATGCGGAACACCAAAGGGAGTAATGTGAAACTCACCCAACGTAAAAGGAACACCTTTCTCAACAACATGCACATCAGCAGGGTTTACCTTCTTACGAACACAATAATTGTTATCAATACCAGTATGCACCTTGCGAGTGGTATAGACAGGCAAGTGATAATCATTGCTTAGGCTTCCTACAGACTTCACATGGTCAGCGTGGTCGTGGGTGATGAGAATATGATGTACATCTTCGAAACGCAATCCATAGTTGTGAAAGTGTTTCTTCAGCGTTCTTACTCCTACTCCTACATCTATTAATAGAGAATCCGTCTCAGTGAAAAGATAATAGCAATTACCGCTACTTCCACTGCCGAAGGAAATAAATCTTAGCATCTTAATTTTTATTTTCATGCAAAGTTAGCTAAAAAGATTCTAATTACAAAGTTTTTTCTTACCTTTGTGGCGTTTTTAAGCTAATTTTTTTAAAAGATACTAATATGAGAACAAGAAGAAACAATCTACGATATATCCTATGGATGGTGCTTACTATGATTGCGATAATAACTACCAGTTCTTCTTGCAAACAAGAACCAGGAAGTGAAGAGCAACTTCTCGAAGATGCCGACTCTTTTGCTGTCAACTACTATAACTGGCATTTTGAACAAGCACTACGTTACTGCACACCCGAGTCGGAAAAATGGTTGCGATATGCTGCCGGCAATGTACACGAGGCAGATGTAGAACTACTACGCAACCGTGAAGAAGACGCTCAGGTAGAATTGGGCGACATCCTATACGATGACAACGACTCCATCGCTACAATAGAAACCAAAGTGTACAATTATCTACAAATGGACAGCATTGGGAAGGCTGCCCATCTCATTCCCGAATCCACTTTCCGCCTCACCATGGTAAAGCGAAGCGGAAAATGGGTGATTAGAATGGAAAGCCCACTGCGAAGTGAAAAGCAAAGTCACGACTGAGTCGAGGATGCACGATAGCCCAGTGTTCCTGCTCTGTCTCATAGGCTGGATTAATAGCCTTCATACCCATATCAAACCGGAGTATGAAGTAGTCGAAATTCAGACGAAGTCCTAATCCATAAGCGACGGCTATCTGTTTATAGAACTCATCCAACTTGAATTGTCCTCCTGGCTGTTCTTCGTAATTGCGAAGGGTCCATATATTTCCTGCATCTACAAAAAACGCTCCTTGAAATTTCCAGAATAGTGAGGTGCGATACTCTGCATTCAAGTCGAGTTTAAGGTCGCCCGTCTGATTGATAAAATCGATGCGTCCATCAGTACCTCTAAATTTTCCTGGTCCAAGTTCTCTCACACCCCATCCTCTTACTGAGTTGGCACCTCCTGAGAAATATCGCTTCTCAAAAGGTAACACCCTACTATTGCCATAGGGATAGGCAATACCGAAACCTGCATGCAAGGCAAGGGCATTTCGCTTGTCAAACTGCATCAGATGGGTGTAGTCAAAATCAAACTTGGCATACTGTGCATAGGCAATATTGAAGAGCGTATACTGCCCTTCACCATTCTTCTTCAGTCCGAACGACTTGGCCACGCCATTAAGCAGATTACCTGCCGTCTCGAAATTCGCCCTCATGGCATCTACTCCATTATTATATGACAATCCAAATCCGATCTTCATAATGAAGAGATCCTCATAGTTATAACGCAGTATGGCATTGCGGTTGTCTACATCATCGAGATAATCTTTCTTGAATGTAGCCGATATCCAAGGCATATAAACATAGTTGAGGTCAAGCAAGTCGAAGCGCCAATTTAAGTGATGTTTTGGTTCGCTCCAACGATAACGCCACGCTGTAGAGAACACTCTGCGATAAAACTCAGGTCTATTCTGCATATCCCAACTCACAGATAACTCTGAGTTTGCAGTCTGCCTTCTTCTAAAGCTTTTCGACAGGAATGGGGCAAGGAAACGTGGAAATGTCAACTTGGCTTCTGCCGAATACTCTGTATAGTTTTGGTCGGTATATCCCTCCAGTCCTTTAATGGCTTCGTAGGCACCACGCAGTTCCAAGCTCAGCTGTTCGCTACCCCTAAAGAGGTTACGATTCGTATAGGTTAGCGAAGCCGCAGCTCCTAAGTTTCCTGCCGTATTGGTGCCCTCGGGTTGAAACGACAAGGTGTGAGGCTTGTTGGTACTTATCTGTATATTACAATCCAGCTGATTAGTGTCTGGAACCTCGATAAATCGGATGTTGGTATATTTCACCGCCTGCAATCGTGCAAAATTATTATAGGTACGTTGCAGATCCGACGCACTATAAGGCTCACCTTCCTTGACGGCGGTAGCATTAAGCAATACCTGATGGCGCAGATGAATGGAAGACGTATCATTGCTCAAGAAGTTTACCTGACGAATCCAGTAACGTGGATGATCCGTAGCAGGTTGATTGTTGCTTGCCTTATACTTTAAGAGATGAAGTTTCAAGTCGATATCCTTTTCACCCGCAATGGTATCGGCATCATATTGGATAAAGTCTTTGTTGAAACGAAAGTAGCCACTATCAGCCAACAACCTTGCTAAACGCTTGCGTTCTGCATCAAGGGCCTCTACACTGAAACGCATGCCAGGCTTCAGCAAGCGCTGATCCTCGCCCACTTGGTTGAGCACATCCCTTACTTCTTCGTCCTCAATAACATAGGTCAACTTCCCTATACGAAAAGGCTCACCTGGATGAAGCTCATAGAGCGCATCCAGTTTCTTGCCTTTCGTTGTAGTATAGAGCGATACCCCTGCTTGCAAGTATCCCTGGTTTTGCATAGCTACCCTGAGGTCTTGACACGACTGACGAGCCTGCAACGTGTCGAAGATAACCGGTTTTCTGCTAAAAGGATTCTTGAAGAGCGAAAACAGTTTAGGAGCTTCCTTCTGACGTATGTAGGGCTTGAGCGTTCCTGCATCGTAACTCTTCTGGTCACTCTTCACCTCCACCTTGTTGAGGATATACTCTCCCTCTGGCACATGCTTACTAACAGAGCATGCGCCTAAGACTATGGGGACAAATAATATGGAAAAACTTTTCAGTTTCAACTTACTTTCTTTATTTACGAGATAATTATGTTCATGCGATCACTACTTGGTGATACGAAACCAGTCTACATCTATCCAACCACGATTGGTCTTGCCTTCTGGTTCCTTGGCAACGAATCCCACCTTGGCACCTATCCATTTGCCTTCTCTCATCGTGAACTCATCACCCACTTTCTTGAATGATTTACCATCCTTGGAGAAATAGAACTGCATCTTGCCTTCACGTACCACCATACGCATATACACTTGTTCGTGGATGGCAGGCTGATAGTCTATCTTGTCAACCAAAGTAGGCTTCAGCGTGTCGAGAACCTTCACCGATTCGGGTTTACCCTTATCTGCACTCTTACAAGTAATCTGCTGCAACTCGAATGCCTCGCCTACACGCTTCACTACTAAGGCAGAATAGTCAAGTCCCATCATGATGATACCACCCATCTGGTTCTGATCTTTCGCAGTGAGACGCAGCTTGGCTGTTGCCGTAAAATTGTCGGCAGGTGTCTTCTGCAACAATAGGTTTGGCGTATGCCAGATGGTTTTATCGTTCTTGTCGGTATAGACACGCATCACACCCATAGAGGTAGGCATACCGAACCACTGCTGATAGTTAGCATGCCATTGCCACTGAAGCCCCAACTTGGTGTCATTGAACTCATCGCTCTCTACAGGGTTTACATTCACATGAACGGTAGCCTTAGGCATCTTGTAGGTCTCATAAGGCTCACCACAATACCCCTTGGCTGGCACCTTGCCCATCACTGGCCAGTTGTCCTTCCAGGTAACAGGTTGCAAGTGAACCACACGTCCATAGGCTTCCTTATCCTGGAAATGCATAAACCAGTCTTCTCCAAACTTTGTGTGAATCCATGCTCCCTGGTGAGGACCATTGATATTACTTTTACCCTGCGCCAATACCTTCTTAGCCTCATAAGGACCAAAAGGCGACTTGGAGCGCATAGCTATCTGATGACCTGTAGGTACACCTCCTGCAGGGAACATAACCCAATACCATCCGTTGCGCTTATAGAACTTAGGACCTTCGCAAGTACGATTCTCCGTACCATTTCCGTCATATACAATCACTGGTTCGCTGATGGCCTTGGTACCCTCGGCATTCAGTTCGCGCACGGTAATGACCGATGCAAAACGATTACGCGAGTTGGCCCAACCATTGACTAAGTACACTCGGCCATCCTCATCCCACAAAGGAGAGGTGTCTATCATTCCCTTACCAGGAATCACGCATACTGGGTCGTCCCACGTGCCAGCAGGATCCTTGGTCTTCACCATAAAGACGCCATAATCTGGGTCACCCCAATAGATATAAAACTCGCCATTATGATAGCTGATACAAGGTGCCCACACACCATTGCCGTGCGAAGGCTTATCAAACTCGCTCTCTGGCTGAAGCTTTGTTACAGCATGTCCTATCAATGTCCAGTTTACCAAATCCTTGCTATGTAGGATGGGTAGACCAGGCATACAGTTGAAACTGCTTGCCGTGAGATAATAATCATCACCCACAGCCACCACGTCAGGGTCGCTATAGTCAGCATTGATCACTGGGTTGGTATACGTTCCGTTACCATTGTCAGGATTCCATACCTGCGACACATAGGGTTTGGCGTTTTGAGCAAAGGCTCCTAAGGATAGCGATGCCCATAAGAAAACAATTAGTTTTTTCTTCATTTGGTTTTTATTAAAGATTAGTTATTATTTAAACAATTTGTTTAGTGTTCTGCTCTATAGTTCTGACTGTCAAGTGATAGCGATTACCATCAAATAGCACCTGCATCATACGCAAAGGATGTTCACCACAACCACTCAGTGCCAAAGCCACGTGCCCCATCGTGCGACGAAGATTTAGTTCGATACAAGGATTCACGAAGACATCCTTACTTCCTGGCTGCTGGGCGCAAACCATCATATCTACTCCAAAAGGACCACTATAGACACCTTGCAGCGCAGGCTCCATAACCTCCTTCACATGCAGACGAATAGCCTCCAACTGCTCTCGACTTACATAGGCCTCCAGCATCTCTTCTTTTTCTTCCTCCGAGGCTAACACATTGCCCGTATAAGCATTCTTTGCTACTTGAAAAAGGGACAGTCCGCGATAAGCCACCTTTCCATCGACGGCCTCAAACTCCATACCGAAATCTTTCACCTTATTATAATATGGCTCTACAGTCATTCCACCTTGCTTCTCGATGATACGTTCTGCCCAACGACAAAAGCTCTGATCCTGCAATAAATAAGGAGTCGTATAGCGCACTCCTCTTCCACTGCTACTCCACGGAGCCTTCACTACAGCATTCTCCATATTTATCACCCAGTGCTCTAATTCATCCATAGATGACACATACTTCACATCACGCTGCAGATGACGAGCAGCCCATTGACGAGAACTCAACGTTCTTATCTTTTCTATGGTTTCATCGGTAGGAAGCATGATTTCCGGACAACCCATTCTGCATAGCTCCTCCTTGAGCGAAAGATTCCAACCCCAAGGATGCACACTATCAACAGACATAGAGTCGGCAAAGATTTTCTGCAACTGCAACTTAGTTACAAACTCCACCCTGTCTTGATTCTCATAACCACAAAGATGACGCACCTTGTCACGAGCATTATCGATGTCATCTACCAATACCAAATCTCCATCGTCTGCCCATAAAGCAGGAATAAAAGACAAGTCGCTTCTCAGTAAACGACCAGCATGTGGGGCAGTAAAAATCTTCTGATTGGCTGCTAACGCCAAATCATGATCAGGATTGAAAATATGCAACTTCATGTGTGCAAAGTTACTAAAATCTTAGTACATTATGCCCCTTTTTACTTAGATTAGTGCTAAATAATGAAAAAAAAGACGTTTTTTGCTATCTTGAGTTTGCAATTTAGAAAATAAATATTACCTTTGCAGTATTAAAAACAATACGAAAGAACAAAAACTCATGGAAGAGGCTTTCTTCAGAACACATCGATACTTGGTCGAGCACACGAATGCTCCTGTTCGTCGCACCCTCATGGATGAGATCGACTGGAACGACCGCATGATAGGTATCAAGGGAACACGAGGGGTTGGCAAGACCACATTCCTTTTGCAGTATGCTAAGGAAAAGTTTGGACCTACCGACCACAAATGTCTCTTTGTGAATATGAATAACTTCTATTTCCAAGGACGTGGCATTGCTGATTTTGCTGGTGATTTTGTAAAGCATGGAGGACGCACCTTATTAATCGACCAGGTTTTCAAACAGCCAGACTGGAGTAAAGAGCTACGTCGATGCTATGACCTTTATCCTGAACTCAAAATCGTTTTCACGGGTTCAAGTGTGATGCGCCTTAAAGAAGAAAACCCTGAGCTTAATGGTATCGTAAAAAGTTACAACTTGCGAGGTTTCTCTTTCCGAGAGTTTATTAACCTACAGACAGGCAACAACTTCCAACCTTACGAGTTGGACGATATTCTGCAGAACCATGAGCACATCATCAAACAAATTCTTCCCAAGGTAAGTCCGATGAAGTATTTTCAGGACTATCTGCACCATGGATTCTATCCCTTCTTTCTGGAGCAACGCAATTTTACAGAAAATCTGCTCAAGACAATGAATATGATGACCGAGGTAGACATCTTGCTCATCAAACAGATAGAATTGAAATATCTCACCAAGATAAAACGTCTTTTCTATCAGTTGGCTGTAGCAGGAGCTAAAGCCCCCAATATCAGTCAACTGGCAGAAAGCATAGAGACAAGTCGTGCTACCGTCATGAACTACATCAAGTATTTGGCTGACGCGCGACTTATCAATATGATTTACCCAGACTATCAAGAATTTCCCAAAAAGCCTTCTAAGGTGATGATGCACAACCCCAACTTGATGTACGCCATCTTCCCCTTAAAGATTGACGAACAGGAAGTGATGGAAACTTTCTTTGTCAACTCCATGTGGAAAGACCATAAGGTACACCAAGGCGGGCACGACCATTTCTATATGGTAGATGGTAACAAAAAGTTCCGCATCTGCGATGCACAGACTACCAATAAATTGAGGTACAATCCCGACACTTTCTATGCAAGATACAACACGGAGGTGGGAAAGGACAACAAAATACCTCTCTGGCTATTAGGATTCCTTTACTAAGTGAAGAGTGAAGAACGATACTCAAATATATTCTGAACAACTTAGTTTAAAAGGATATTCATCACAGAAGGCTTCAAGAATTGATTAAAAGCATTTTATAACAAACAAGTATACAAAACATTTTTAATATTTTATCTAAAAGTAAAATGGCTAAAGAGAAAAAAT
>USOQ01000015.1 GCA_900556395.1 Candidatus Segatella caccae
GCTGTAATATAGTTTATTGCCCACCCATGGTTACTTACCGTACCAAGGGTGGGCATTGTTGAATTTGCATCATTACTTATCCCTAAGGAATATTCATATAAAACTCCCCCAAAAAACGCAAGTACTTGCGATAGCCAACGAAAGTACTTGTGATGACCGATGAAAGTACTTGCGATGACCATCGCAAGTATCTTCATTTTTTTGACTATTTGGATGACCTGACACTACAATGGAAGTTAAACTCGTTAAAGGAAGTTAGAGAAACGTTTTTCTTCATGCCGAAAATCAGAAAAAGACGTATCTTTACACAATGTAACTCGCTGAAAGAATAAGAATAAAAAAGTAAAAGAAAGAAAATCGTATGAAAAAAACATTCGCATTATTATGCTGCCTATGCACATTCTTGCTGAACGCCACAGCACAGACATGGGTAGGGACATGGGCCACGGCTCCTCAAGCTGCAGAGAAGAATGCTGTGCTCTATAGCAACAGCAAGACGCCCCACTCCATCAGACAAGTGGTGAAGGTTTCTGTGGGTGGCGACTTGATTCGTCTCAAACTGAGCAATATCTACAGCTCCGAACCCGTAGTGATTCGTTCCGTTTACATCGCCCATGCCAAAGATTCGTTTAGCATCAATGCCAAAAGTGCTGAATACTTGAAGTTTGGAGGAAAATACAAGACCATCATACCAGCAGGCAAAGCCATAGAGAGCGACCCGCTGAAGTTCGACCTCAAAGCCTTAGAGCGAGTGGCTATCACCATCAACTACACATCCGCACCAGCAAAGCCCACCATCCACCCTGGCTCACGCACCACCTCTTATATTATAAAAGGTGTCACCAATGCTCACTCCAACTTCGAGAAAGCACTGCGTGTGAACCATTGGTACACCATTGCAGGCATCGACGTCTGGTCGATGAAGAACGACTTGAGCGCCATCGCCATCATCGGCAACTCGATAACAGACGGTAGAGGTACCACCGATAATGCACAAAACCGCTGGCCCGACATCATGAGCGAAATGCTACAGCTGAAACACAAGATTACCAACCAAGGCGTGCTCAACTTAGGTATTGGAGCCAACCAGGTGGTGCTGCCAGGTGGCATAGGCACACTGGCAAAAGACCGCTACGACCGTGACATCTTGGGACAGTGTGGCGTGAAGAAGGTGATTATCTTTGAAGGTGTCAACGACATAGGCAACGCAAAGAGTGGCAACAGCGAGACGGTGGCCCGACTCCTCATAGAGAGCTATCAGAACATGATCAAGAAGGCTAAGGCAAGAAAGCTAAAGGTGTATCTCGCCACCATCACGCCTTTCAAGGGTGCAGGCTATTACACTTATTTCCACGAGGCATGCCGCCAATACGTGAATGAATGGATACGTAACCAGGGAAAAGAGAAAAAAGTGGACGGTGTGCTCGACTTCGCCAAACTGATGCAAGACCCTGCCGACGAGCACCGAATGAAAAAAGAATATGTCTGCAGCGACTGGCTACACCCCAACCCCGCTGGATATAAGGTAATGGGTATCTATGCTGCTGAAATCGTGAAATAGCGAGGGGGGAAGCTTTTCTCAAAGAAGTTAAGGGAAGTTAGAGGGACAACGGCGGGATTGCACTGGGAGGGCGTGGCATCTTGCCCGCCCAATATCCACGCAATATCCATAAGACTCCCCAAAAACATAGGAAAATATTCGATATTACAGGCGGGCAAGATGCCACGCCCTCCCCAGTGCAATCTTGCTTGTCAACATTAAACACAAAAATGAGGGTGTGACGCACCCTCATTTTTTATTTGGCTTTAACTTCTAACGGCCGAAGGAAGTGATAACTTCTCTAATTTCTTAAAAACTCTTTTCTTTAAAAAAAGCCCCTCTCCTACTTCAGTACAATCTGGCAGTCTTCCAGACTCTCTACTGTGGCGAGAGCCTCATAGCGCATTCCCTCACGGCGCAGGAAGTCGCCACCATGCTGGAAAGCCTTTTCGATAATGAAGCCCATCGCCTCTATCTTGGCACCAGCCTTTTCGCAAAGATCCATCACACCCTTTGAAGCATTACCATTGGCGAGGAAGTCGTCGATGAAGATGACATGGTCGTCGGGAGTAAGATAGCTGTTGCTCACACACACCGTATAGTCACGATCCTTGGTGAAAGAGTGAACCACCGATGTAATCATGCCCTCCATCGTCTTGGGCTGTTTCTTCTTGACAAAAACTACAGGAAGATTGGTCAGATAACCCACCATGATGGCAGGAGCAATGCCAGAAGCCTCAATGGTGACAATCTTGTTGTACTTTATATCCTTAAACAAACGTACAAACTCCTTCGCCAAATCCATCATCAGCATGGGGTCCATCTGATGGTTTACGAAACTGTCAACTTTTAAGATTCCACCAGGAAAGCATCTGCCTTCCTGCATAATTCTTTCTTTCAGCAAATCCATTATGAATAGAATTTTATAGTAAAATTAGCAAATAATTCTCTTTTTCACCATCACTTATTGTTCTAAGTCCTTTGGCAACACGAGGTTGAGAAGAACAGCAAGCAGGAAGACCACAGCCACACAGTTGTCGGCAAATACCGTGCGAACAATCTCAGGGAAGATGTTAAACATGCCGGTAGCCTGGGTGAAGCCAAGACCCACACTCAGCGAAAGGCTCACAATCACCATGTTGCGCTGCGAGAAACCAGTGCGCGCCATCATGCCGAATCCTGCAAAGAGGATGCTACCAAACATCATGATGGTGCAACCACCTAACACTGCCTGAGGAATGGTAGTGAGCACATAGCCTATGGCAGGGAACACACCTCCGATAATCATAATGACGGCACCCAGGGCAATGGTAAAACGATTGACTACTCCCGACATGGCAGCCAATCCCACATTCTGGCTGAACGAGGTGATAGGGGTACAGCCGAAGAGACCAGAAACCGTACTCACGAATCCATCACAGCAAACGGCAGAGCCCATCTCCTTGGTGCTGGGGTCACGCTTCAGCGCACTATTGCAAAGTGCTGAAGTGTCACCGATAGTCTCTGTAGCAGAGACAAGATAAACAGCCACCACTGAGAGGATGGCACCGATATGAAACTCGGGAGTAAAAGGCAGAAGTTGAGGTAATGATACCAAGGACAAAGAGGAAAGACCACTGAAATTAACCATTCCCATGCAGCAAGCAAGGATGTAACCCACAATCAGGCCTACAAGGACAGAGAGAGAACGCAAGAAACCTTTGGCAAAGATCTGACAAAGCAGACAAGCCAACAAGGTGACGCTACCCACTATCCAGTTGTCAACACTACCAAAGTCGGCAGCACCTACTCCTCCTGCAAACGAGTTGGCTCCCACAGGAAGGAGTGAAAAGCCAATGGCTGTTACCACAGTGGCTGCTACTACGGGTGGAATCAACTTAATCCAGTACTTGGCAAAGAGACCTAACGTACCTTCTACCAATCCACCGATGATGACAGCACCAACGAGGGTGCCCATGCCCTGAGAACCCGCTATGGCTATCGCCAACGAAAGAAAAGTGAAAGAAATACCCATCACAATGGGCAGGCGCGAACCGATGCGCCACACAGGATAGAGCTGTACCAACGTACCGATACCTGCTATAACCATACAGTTTTGGATAAGCACAGCACTAACCTTGCTGTCGAGACCTACTGCTCCTGCAAGAATCATGATAGGAGCAATGTTGCTCACAAACATAGCCAGCACATGCTGAAGACCAAATGGGAGTGCTTTAGCGACGGGCACTCTACCGTCGAGCTTGTAGAGATTTTCTATTGACTGTTCCATTGTGACAAATATATTTCAGAAAGATGCGGCAAAAGTACAAATAAAATCCGAGAAAACTTGTCCTTTAACCTCAATATTTGAAAAAGACAAGAAAAATCTCCTACCATAATTTGGTTTTCATATCAAATAGCAGTACTTTTGCAACTACATTTTGAATTTAATAACAAGCAATGGAGAATCAATATATCAAACAGTTCCCTGACCTCATGCAGGGCAAAAAAATCATGTATGTACACGGCTTCCTGTCGTCGGGACAGAGCGGCACAGTGAAGATGTTGCAGGAGCTGATGCCTAATGCCACCCTCGTGGCAGAAGATATTCCGGTGCATCCTGAAGAAGCCATTGATATGCTGCAAAAGATGCAGCAGACAGAAAAGCCCGACCTCATCATTGGTACCTCTATGGGCGGTATGTTCACCGAGATGCTACACGGTACCGACCGTATCTTGGTAAACCCAGCTTTCGAGATGGGCAACACGATGAGTAGCATGACGGGAAGACAGGAGTTTCAGAACCCTCGCAAGGACGGTGTGCAGGAACTGATGGTGAACAAAGGGCTCATCAAGGAGTACAAGGACATCACCACCCTATGCTTTCAGCACGTCACACCAGAGGAAAAGGAACGTGTATACGGACTCTTTGGTGACAAAGACCCTGTGGTACACACCTTCGACCTCTTCCATCAGCATTACCCCAAGGCCATCCGCTTCCATGGTGAGCATCGCCTAATAGACAAGGTGGCCTTCCATTATCTCGCACCCGTCATCCGATGGATAGACGATAAGCAGAACGGTAAGGAGCGCCCCATCGTGTACATAGCTTTCGATGCTCTACACGATAGCTATATGAAAGCCACCAGCTCGATGCACAAGGCCTACGAAATGCTGATAGAATATTATCAGGTATACATCGTGGCACCTTCGCCCTCCAACGACCATGCTTACATGGCACAGGTACTCGCCTGGGTGGAAGAATACTTATCTGCCCCTGCCTACAACCACGTCATTTTCTGCAACCAGAAGGCTTTGCTCTATGGCGATTACTTCATCGACCCTTGTCCCGATAAGGGTTTCATGGGCACCGCCATCGAATATGGCAGCGATGAATTCAAGACTTTTGAGGAAATCATCACCTTCTTCGAGCGACTGGGAGGACAATAAAAATCCTCCCTTATTCGAACTCAATGAGGAAGTCGGTGAGCGACTTATCGGTAGGAATACCCAACTTCTTTCTGAGTCGGTATCTTGCACCCTCCACACCACGGATGGTGAGGTGAGTAAAGTTGGCTATGTCCTTAGTATTCAGATTCAGGCGCAACAGAGCACATACCTTTAAGTCGTTCGACGTGAGATCAGGATATTTCTCACGCAGACTGCGGAAGAACTTCTTGTGTATCAGGTCGAAGTTGCTTTGGAACGTATTCCAGAACAACTCATCGTCGCCACTCTTCATCTGCAACAACAGTTTGTTGGCATTCTTGGTACTGATAGTTCCTTTTCGCATACCTTCGAGCAAAGCCTCCTTAGCCTCGCTGATGGAGTTGTTCATCGCCACCATATCGAAAGCCATGCTTGCCACGTCCTTTCCCTTAAGGGCGAGTTCGTTCTCCAACAACTGTTTCTGTTGTTCAGCAATGATGCGCTCCTGCTCCAGCGATTTCATTTTCTGCTCCAGGAGTTCTTTTTCAGCTATCTTCTTGTTACGACGGATAATCTTGTTGGTACGCCAGCGGATATAGCCATAAACCAAAGCTGAAAGCAGCAACAGATACATCAGCCACGCCCACCATGAGAGTAGGAAAGGTGTGGGGAAGGAGAATTGATAGACAAGAGGCTTGCCTATGACATCGCCCTTGAGGTTCTTCACTACCACCGTCAGTTCATAATCGCCAAAGCCCAAGTTACTATACACGATGTCGGGCGAATAGGAAGACTCGGTAAGGGTATTGCCTCCGCCCTTCAGCGTATAGCAGAACTGCAACTTATCGTTATCGTAGTTGGGGAATGACACCCGGAGTCGGATGTTACCCCACGCCTTCACCTTGCCATCGCTAACCACAGGCAGCTGATGCGCCACATTATCACGGTCTTTGGTCGTCACCTCGCTGAAAGAAGCCTGATAGCAGAGAGGCTTCGTTTCCATTTCTGAACCCGTTGTTAAATACCTGCCTATCCCATCGTTGAGGAAGAAATAGGTGGCACGACCCGATACGTACATCGAATGTCCATAGATGTTACACTCCTGTCCAAACGAAGAGTTGGAGATAAAGAATACAGGTAGGTTCTCCTTGCTGCCCGAATGCATGAGCCAATAGCCATCACTGTTGAGCAACCAGAAAGTTTTCTTATCAAGGAAGGCTGACGACACGATGCCCATGTCGCTCAACCTGCCACAACCATAATAGGGCAATATCTGCTTGCGAATGTCATCGTAAGTAAAGAGTCGTCCTCCATACGAGAATACTACGCGCCCCATGATGGTCATCACATGAAATGCATCACCCTTACTGTTGGGCAACGATGAATAGTAGTTCACCTTGTCAAATCGCCTCATATCCTTGGAAAGTTCCAGTCGATAGAGACCTTTACTCATGTGGGCAGCCCAGATGACACCCTGATTGTCTATTTCTATCTCTCTGATAGGAGCATTGAAGCCTTTCACCGTCCAGCCATATCGCCATTTGTCGCCATCGCGTAGATAAATTCTGAAAAAGTTGTAGGAAGATTCTATCAACGCATGCTGACCATAATGCTGATACTCGCGCATCATGGTACTACCCTGGTTATCATTCAAGAGACCAAAGGACTGATTGCCCACCAAAGCCCTTGTGCCCAAATTATGGCCAGCAAACACCTGGTTATCAAACTGAGATACATACCAGTTTTGTCCTTCGCAGCCGTTTACCTGAGCGATATATTGCTCCTTCATGTCATATCGCCATACCGACTGGTTGGTGGCTATATACATATCGCTTCCCAATGTGGCTATATCGTAGACCATACCAATGCCCTCAAGTTTCATAACCGAGAGGGGCAAACCTGTATGGATGAGGGCGATACCATTGTCCAAGGCTGCCCAGAGGTTGCCTGTCTTGTCTACCAAGAGGTTGAGAACCGTATTATTTCCTAAGCCGTTAGCCTTGCTATAGTGCCACAACACCTTATTGGTATTGAGGTCGATAGCAAAGATTCCACTCTTGATGGTTCCCACCACCAAGGTATGCTTATTGAGCATGACGGTACGATTGATCAGAGCTTGTCGAAGTAGCGCATCGACATCAGTGCGTACAGGCTGCACTTGTTGACCATCGTACAAGAAGAGTCCATTCTGGTTGGTAGCCAATAGAAATAAGTTTTTGCCCAACTGGTGCAAACCCATCACATTGTCGTTGCCTAAGTCTCTACGATGTAGCATGGGGGGGTAAGACACCTTGCTGACACGACACAATCCTTTCGAAATCAACTGGGCATAAAGTTGACCACCAGTCTTGAAAAACCAGAGGGGCAAATGCTCTTTATAATAATAAGGTGTAACTTTCTTGCCGTCGTAAACGAAATAAGAGCAGAATGACTGGAAGTAAATGTGTCCATCAGTACCCTTCACGATATTCCATATCTCGTCATTATGCGACTGATATTTTTTGGGCCAAAGAGAATGATACACCATTTTACCCCATTCATCACGCACAAAATAGCCAAAGTCAGTATAAGAACCCACATAGATTCGGTCGCCATCAGCAAGAATTGATCGCACCAATCCCTTGCTGGGCAAGGCTATGGTGCGCCACGAATAGCCATCAAAACTCAGTACACCATTATTGTTGGCAAAATACATAATGCCTCTATCATCCTGTGTGCAGCACCAGTTCTGCATGCCATAATGATAAGTGAACGAGTTATAGTATGAGATTATTGGCATGAAAATCTGTGCCTTAGTCATGAGCGGACTTAGACAAAAGACAAATATCAAGAGCCATAAAAACTGCTTTTTCATTCTATGATTTAGACGGGTTAGTGGTTATGTATTTGCAAAATTAATAATTTTACACAATCTACCAAAGAAAAATGGATTATTTTTTCTTCTTTTCTATCTTTCTCTATACCAAATGTTTAGAAACTGGTATCGTAGTAAAATCGTACCGGCAAGAATACACATCGTAGTTATATCGTGGTAACAAATTTGCCAAAACCCTTAAAAAGTATTTACTTTGCATCGCAGTTTTGAATCAACAATTATCTTAAAACAAAAAAACATGAAAAAGAATCTATTATTATTCATTTGCGCTTTTGTAGCCCAGTTGGCATTTGCCCAAGCACAGGCTGTCAAAGGTACTGTCTTGGATAGTTCTGGCGAACCAGTCATTGGCGCCACTGTCAAAGTACTCGGTACAAAGCAAGCTACCGTTACGGACATAGACGGTAACTTCACCATCCAGGAAGTTAATCCTAACGCATCTATCAACATTTCTTATGTGGGTATGCAGCCTGTTACCCTCAAGGCATCAGGCAACCTCAATGTTACATTGAAAGACGATTTCCAAAACCTTAACGATGTCGTAGTTATCGGTTACGGCTCTGCTAAGGCTAAGGACCTCACCTCTCCTATTACCGTGGTTAAGGCAGCCGACATCCAGTCTGTTCCTTCAGCATCACCTATGACTGCCCTTCAGGGTAAGGTGGCAGGTGTGAACGTTGTAAGTTCAGGTGCACCTGGTAGCGCACCTACCGTTCGCATTCGTGGTGCTGGTTCTTTCAAGAACTCTTCTCCTCTCTATGTAGTAGATGGTATGTTCTACGACGACATTACCTTCCTTAACAACGACGACATTCAAGACTTCACCATTCTTAAGGATGCTTCTGCTGCAGCCATCTATGGTGTGC
Organism: Candidatus Segatella caccae; assembly: GCA_900556395.1. Lineage (GTDB taxonomy): Bacteria > Bacteroidota > Bacteroidia > Bacteroidales > Bacteroidaceae > Prevotella > Prevotella caccae. The sequence continues at coordinate 8,690 of USOQ01000015.1, forward strand.
GTGCAGCCAATGGTGTGGTACTCATCACTACCAAAAAGGGTACAAAGAACCAGAAGGCACAGATTACCTACGATGGATACGTTGGTTTCCAGAAAGCCTCTAACGTGTTGGAACTTTGTAACTCTAAGGAGTATGCTACCATGATGCTTGAAGGTAACTACGATGCTTATGTTTCTCATTTCAAGAAAAGTATCGACAATTATGGCGGTAGCTATGCAGACCCCGATTTCCACAACTGGACTTACAACACAGACAATGATTGGTATGATCAGATGCTTCGTACAGCTCTCATTACCAACCATAGCATAAGCATTGCTGGCGGTTCAGATAAGACCACTTATTCTTTGGGTGGCAGTTACCTCTACCAAGATGGCATCATGGATGTTGACAACAACTATAAGCGCCTCAACTTCCGTGCAGCTGTGGACTATAACGCAACAAACTGGTTGAAGGTGGGGTTCAATGGTGTATTCAGTCAGTCAGAGCAACAGGTGCCAAACAATGCAGCTTGGCAGAAGGCATTCAACTGTCCTCCTATCGTAGCTCTGTATGATAAAAACAATGACAAGGCCTTCCCTAATAAGTATGGATCACCAGACGTATTAGGCTACTCTTCAAATTTCTTTAACCCAATTGCTTTTGCTGAGTATTACGACTCTAAGAACGAGAGCTATCAGGCATTGACAAATTTCTACGCACAAGTAGACTTTATTCCTAACAAGTTGAATCTGCGCAGTAACTACTCTTACAGTTTCCTCTCAACACAAGGTCGCGAGTTTACACCTGCTTACTATGTGAGCAGTTGGCAACAATCGACAACTACCAAGCTAAAAAAGAGTGAGAACAAATATTACAACCGCATCTGGGATAACACATTGACTTACAATGATCAGTTTGGCAAGCACAAGGTGGGTGCTATGGTTGGTATGTCCATGCGTGAGGAACAGTGGCGTAACCTCAATGGTTCTGCCAGCAACGTACCCGATGGCGAGGATGAATATTGGTACATCAAGAACGGTGACGCTACTGGAGCCACAGTAGGCGACGACGGTTATTGCTACCGCGGTCTGTCTTACTTTACACGTCTCAACTACAACTACGATGACAAGTATATGCTCGTCTTCACTATGCGTGCTGACGGTTCTTCAAAATATCAGGAGAAGTGGGGTTACTTCCCATCAATCGGTGGCGCTTGGGTTATCTCACAGGAAAATTTCCTGAAAAACCAGAAGTGGCTCGACATGTTGAAACTACGTGCAAGTTGGGGTAAGCTCGGTAACGACCACATCGCTGCATCTGATGGCTTCAACTCTATAAGCACAGGTAACAAGTTCTCAGGTGTATTTGGTAACACCACTATTCCTGGTTATGAGAACTCAAACTACTTCAGTTGGCTGAAGTGGGAGGTTGTAGAGGAGTGGAATGCTGGTTTCAACCTCATTGCTCTCGACAATCGTTTGAACGTTGATATCGACTATTTCCACCGTATGACCAACAATGCTGTGATTTCTCCATTGTTGCCTTTCAGCACACAGACATTGGCTGGCAACTATGGTAAGATTTTGAACCAAGGTTTTGATATCACTCTCAACTGGAACGACAGAATCGGCAAGGACCTCAAATATCGTGTTGGTGTCAATATGTCAACTCTTCGCAACCGCGTAAAGGAGCTTAGTGGTCATAGTATCATCAGAGGCGGAAAGACCGTGAATATCGTAGGCAAGGAGATGAATTCATTCTACGGATTCAAGATGATTGGCGTTTACCAGACACAGGAAGAGGTTGATGCTGACCCTATAGGCAAAGCCAATGGTTGCCAACCTGGTGATTTAAAGTATGCAGACCTGAACCATGATGGTGTGCTCGATGGTAATGACCGAACCACATTGGGTTCATATATTCCAAACTTCACTTATGGTATCAACCTTGGATTAGAGTGGAAGAACTTCGATTTCGAATTGACAACTTACGGACAGTCTGGCGCACAGATGTTCAACCGCAAGCGTGCTCTACGTTATGCTTCACAGAACTACAACTTTGATAAAGATCAGTATGACAAACGTTGGACAGGTCCAGGCTCTACCAACTCGGCTCCATCTGCAGCTGCGTTACTTCGCACATGGAACGTGAGCGACCAGAAATACAGTTCATACTTTGTTGAGAGTGCTGACTACTTCCGTATCCAGAACATCACATTGGGTTATACCTTCAAGAACTTGAAATTCGGAACATATACGTTGCCATCTATCCGCCTTAGCATGACAGCAGATCGTCCGTTCACTACATTCAAGGCAAACACCTTCTCTCCAGAATTGACCGATCCTGAAGGATGGGATACCGAAGTATATCCTCTGACTTCTACCTACACGTTCAACGTGAAAATCAATTTCTAAAGCTAAACCTCAATTTAAATTTGCTACATTATGAAAATTATCAAAAATACAATCATATTAGCGGCAGCTGCCCTCATGATGGGTGCAGTATCTTCATGCAGCGACTATCTTGACAAGACGCCTGAAGGCAAGGTTCCTGACACACAGGTCGACTATGCCAATTTAGACAACATGTATCAGCCCGCATCTGGTATGTATGCCCGCTTCCGTAAAAGTGCTCTGCACTGGGTAATATGGGAGATTACAACCATTCGTGATCAGGATGTGTTCAGTGGCCAGTGGAACGGTAGCGACTATTACAACTTATCAGAGTATAAGTATAACGACTCATTCTGGGGCTTCAACGAAATATGGATGCAGTATTATAACATCATCAAGAACGCCAACTCAGCAATTGAGGCTCTTGAGGGCTATGCTCAGCACTGCACCACAGAAGCTCAACAAAAGGCCAACCGTGCCTATATTGGTGAGGTAAAGTTCATGCGTGCTTACGCTTACTTCCGCCTCATTCAAGCATTCGGAACTTGCACTATTCTTCGTGATAACAACCAGAGCGATTTGAGACGTTCTACCACAGAGGCTGTTTATAAGTATGCTTTGGAGGATTTGCAATATGGCATGGACAACATGCCTCGCATCCGTCCTAACCAAAGCGAGCACAAGGGTGCTGTAACTGCATTCACTGCTGCCACATTAGCTGCTAAAATTTATCTCAATCAGGGCAACTACCAGAAGGTGGAGGAGCTGACCGATGACATCATCGCACATGGTAACTTCCATCTCTATCCAGACTACTATCAGTTGTGGAAAATTCCTGGAAAACTATGTGACGAATCTATTTTCGAAAGCCAGTGTACAGACTTCGGCAACGGCTCAGGCGAGTTGATAGACCCCGACCAATGGTTTGGTTGCCAAGGTCCAAACAACTCAGGCAGCAACATCTCAGGATGGGGCGACTGCGGTATCTTGAAATCGTTCCGTGACTGGGCTTATGGCCGTGGCGAGACCATTCGTGCAACCACATCGTTCTTATTGGCTGACTCAACCACCCCCGATGGTGACTACATCAAGCCTCAGGACAACCCAACAAAGACCGATTGCTGGAACGGCAAGGCTTATACACCAACCACTCAGCTCACTCCTGGACGTACAAAGTATGGCACAAACAACAACATCCGAGTACTTCGCTATGCAGATGTCCTGCTGATGAACGCAGAGGCAAAGGTTAAACTTGGCAAGAATGGTGATGCTCCATTCAATGAAGTTCGCCGTCGTGCTCACATGCCTGAGCTTACTAATGTTACCTTCGACCAGATTATTGACGAGCGCCGCATGGAGCTCTGCTGCGAATGGGGTGAGCGTTACAACGACCTCGTACGCACAGGCAAGGCTGCCACTGAACTTGTAGGTTGGTCTAAGGAGAAGGCTCTTATCCCACTACCTTTCAATCAGGTAACAGCAACTCCTGACCTTCTGAAGGATCCTATCGACGAATAACGAGAAAACGTCATTCATATTGAATAATTCATAAGCTCTATTTCGATTTCATGAGCCAGTCCTTCGTTACAGAAGGCTGGTTCATGAATCTGCCAACAACTCTTTATCACTATTCACTACTCACTTTTCATATACTCTATACACACTACTATGCATATCTTCAGAAAATCTCTCTTCTTACTTTCACTCTTCGTTGCAGGCTTTGCATCGCAAGCCAAGGCACAGATTAGCGTCATGTCGTTCAACATACGTCTGGACGCCTCGGTAGACAACGAAAACCGTTGGGACAACCGTAAAGGCGAGGTGGCAAAGATGCTCACCTATTATCAGCCCGACCTCTTGGGTATGCAGGAAGTATGCCCCAACCAGATGGCAGACCTCAAGGCGGCTCTCAAAGATATATATGAAGGCATCGGCGTAGGACGCGACGATGGAAAACATCAGGGCGAGCACAGCCCTATCTTCTATAACAAACACAGATTCAGTATGGTGAAGCATGGCGACTTTGCACTGAGTGAGCACCCAGAACAGTTTGGCAAGAAGGGCTGGGATGCTTCTTACAACCGCGTATGCACCTGGGCGATACTGAAAGACAAGAAAACAGGCAAGCAGGTAGCATACTTCAACACCCACCTCGACAACGACGGTAAGATAGCACGCAAGGAAGGCATCAAGCTCATCCTTTCCAAGATGAAAGAAGTGGCTAAGAACTTGCCTGCCATCATCTCTGGCGACTTTAACTGTACCGATGATGAAGAGCCTTCGGCCATACTGAGAGCCAACAAAATGGAAAATGCCCGTAACAAGGCTGCCATCGTTTATGGTCCAGACTGGACATGGCACGATTACGGCAGACTACCTCTCGCTGAGCGTAACATCATCGACCATATCTTTGTGAGCAACAACCTGAAAGTGACTCGCTATAGAGTCATCGGCGATAAGCCCGACCAGGTTTACCTTTCTGACCACAATGCAGTATTCGTAAACTTAGAATATACAAAATGAATCTTACCAAGCTATCATTCGCCACATGGATGCTGGTAATAGCCGCTTCATGTTTCGCCAGCCAGGACTCAGTCAAGGTTGTTAAAGGACAGGTGAGCGACTATTACATCCCTGTGGTTAACGAATATGAGCTTACAGGCATAGTTACCGACGAGCATGACCAGCCCTTAGACAGACCCGCATCGTTCGCCAACGATGAGGAAATGCTCGACTACATTGAGAAGAGCCACCTTAATTATATGTGGGAGGGAGCCAACGCAAACTCTGGACTGGCACCCGAGCGCATCCACCTCGATGGCATCTATCCACAGAACGATAAGCATGTGGTGACAACAGGCGGTAGCGGATTTGGTATTGCCGGTCTGCTGGCAGGTATAGACAGAGGTTACATCAGCCGTACAGAGGGAGTGCAGCGCCTCACCAAGATAGTAGACTTCTTAGGCAAGGCCGACCGACATCATGGCGTATGGTCGCACTGGATTGACGGCAACACAGGAAAGACCGTACCTTTCGGACAGAAAGACGATGGTGGAGACCTCGTGGAAAGCTCGTTCCTCATGGCGAGTCTGCTGTGTGTTAGACAATACTTCGAGAACGGCAACGAACAAGAGAAGCTCTTGGCAAGCCATATTGACAAGCTGTGGAAGGAAATGGAATTCGACTGGTATCGCCGTGGCGGAAAAGACGTACTCTACTGGCACTGGTCGCCCAACTATGGTTGGGACATGAACTTCCCACTCGAAGGTTACAACGAGTGCCTCATCACCTACATTTTAGGAGCCTCCTCACCGACTCATTCTATCCCTGCAGCATGTTATCACAAGGGATGGGCAAGAAGCGGAGGCATCAAGAGCAACGCTAAGCCCTACGGCTATCCTCTCGAACTGAAACACAATGGAGCCGAGCAGACGGGTGGTCCGCTGTTCTGGGCTCAGTATTCTTATATCTGCCTCAACCCTAAGAACCTCAGCGACAGATATGCCAACTACTGGAATGTGGTAAAGAACCATGCCCTTAGCGACTACGAATACTGTGCGCGCAATCCGAAGGGATATAAAGGCTATGGCAAAAACTGCTGGGGACTGACAGCAAGCTATTCGGTAAACGGATATTCTGCTCATTCGCCCAACAACGACTTAGGTGTCATCACGCCGACAGCAGCCTTGTCATCGTTCCCCTATACGCCTACTGAATCGATGGCTGCCCTGAAATACTTCTGGAGCAAAGGCAACTGGATATGGGGAAAATATGGTTTCTACGATGCCTTCTCAGAGACTGCCCACTGGACAGTACCTCGCTATCTTGCCATCGACCAACTTACCATTACCCCAATGATAGAGAACCATCGCTCAGGACTGCTCTGGCGACTCTTCATGAGCTGCCCTGAGATACAACAAGGACTCGAGAAACTCGGATTTAAGAACCATTAAACAAGACATAGACCTATGAAGACAAAAAACATTCTTGCAGCATTTACCTTGCTGGCAGCAAGCCTCTGCCCCTCTCTGGCAAAGGCTCAAAGCGATGAAGCCAAGATGAACTCCTTCATCGATAATCTGATGAACAAAATGACGCTGAGAGAGAAACTTGGTCAGCTGAACCTTCCTGTCACGGGAGAAATCGTTACCGGACAGGCGAAGAGCAGCGACGTAGCAAGCAAAATAAAACGTGGTGAAGTGGGTGGACTCTTCAACCTGAAAGGTGTTGAGAAGATTAAGGAAGTACAGAAAGTTGCGGTCGAACAAAGCCGTCTGCACATCCCACTGCTCTTCGGTATGGACGTGATACATGGTTACGAGACCGTGTTCCCTATCCCCTTCTCACTCTCATGCTCATGGGATATGGAAGCCATCAAGCGTACAGCACAGATAGCTGCACAGGAATGTTCGGCTGATGGTATCAACTGGACTTTCAGCCCTATGCTCGACATCTGCCGAGACCCACGATGGGGACGTATGGCAGAAGGAAGCGGCGAGGATCCTTACCTCGGTTCTTGCATCGCCAAGGCCATGGTGGAGGGTTATCAAGGACAAGACCTGACAGCTCCCAACACCGTGATGGCATGTGTGAAGCACTTTGCCCTCTATGGTGGTGCCGAGGCAGGACGCGACTACAACACCGTAGACATGAGCCACTGGCGTATGTTCAATTATTACATGCCACCTTATAAGGCTGCCGTTGATGCTGGTGCACTGAGCGTGATGACCTCATTCAATGTGGTAGACGGCATTCCTGCAACAGGCAACAAGTGGTTGCTTACCGATGTGCTGCGCAAGATGTGGGGATTCAAGGGAATGGTAGTAACCGACTATACCGCCATCGAAGAGATGATGGCCCACGGCTTGGGTGACTTGCAGCAGGTGTCAGCCATGGCTCTCAACGCAGGTACCGATATGGACATGGTGGCTGATGGATTCTTAGGAACTATAGAGAAGTCTATCAACGAAGGAAAGGTTTCGATGGAAACTGTCAACACAGCATGCCGACGCATCCTGGAAGCCAAATACAAGTTGGGCCTCTTCGACGATCCATATAAATACTGCAACGTGAAACGTGCCAAGAAGGAGATCTACACACCAGAGCATAGAGCCATAGCACGCGAAATAGCAGTCAAGACTTTCGTACTACTGAAGAACGAAAGCAACCTGTTGCCTTTGCAGCGCAAGGGTAAGATAGCTCTCATTGGCCCATTGGCTGACAACTCTAAGAACATGTCGGGTACATGGAGCGTAGTAGCCCGCCTCGATGACAACAAGACCATTCTCGGTTCTATGAGAAAAGCCTTGGAAGGCAAAGCTGAAGTTCTCTATGCCAAGGGTTCTAACCTGATGTACGATGCCAAGCGTGAGGCTGACGCCACCATGTTTGGTCGTGAGATGCGCGACAGCCGTAGCAATGAGGAGATGCTGAAAGAGGCACTCGACGTGGCTCAGCAAGCCGACATCATCGTAGCTGCTGTGGGTGAGTCTTCAGAGATGAGTGGCGAATGTAGTAGCCGCACCAACTTAGAGATGCCTGATGCACAGAAAGACCTCCTCATTGCTCTGAAGAAGACGGGCAAACCTATCGTTCTGGTCAACTTCTCGGGTCGTGCCACGGTGATGACATGGGAGAACGAAAACTTCCCTGCTATCCTCAACGTATGGTTTGGTGGATGCGAATCGGGTGATGCTATCTGCGATGTACTCTTTGGCGACAAGGTGCCAAGCGGTAAACTTACAGCCACCATGCCTAAGAGCGTAGGACAGATTCCTCTTTACTACAACCACCTCAACACAGGTAGACCTCTGAAGGAGGGAACATGGTTCTCTAAGTTTAAAAGCAACTACCTCGATATCGACAACGACCCCTTGTTCCCATTCGGCTATGGTCTGAGCTACACCACATTTAAATATGGTACTCCAAAGCTCTCAAGCAACACAATGACCAACAACGAGACGATAACTGTCAGTGTTGACATCACCAATACGGGTAACTACGATGCTGACGAAATCGCACAGATGTATATTCGCGACTTGGCAGCCAGTGTCTCTCGTCCTGTCAAGGAACTAAAAGGCTTCGAGCGTATCTCTATCAAGAAGGGTGAGACCAAGACCGTTACTTTCACCATCACTCCTGAAGACCTGAAGTTCTACAACCAGGAATTGGAATACAAAAACGAACCTGGTGAATTTGAGGTTATGGTAGGTCCTAACAGCAAGGACGTGCAGACCCTGAAATTCACACTAAAATAAAGATAAACACTACTTAATATGAAAAATATTTGGATTATAATGACATTCATCTTGGCATGGGCTTTTCCACAAGTCCATGCCGAGAACACAGTAAAGATTCTTGCCATAGGCAACAGCTTCTCTGAAGACGCCATTGAGCAGAACCTGCACGAGTTGGCTGATGCAGCAGGCATCAAGACGATTGTTGCCAACCTCTATATCCCTGGATGCTCGCTCGAAAGACACATGCAATGTGTAAAGGGCGACCTGAAAGCATACAGATACAGAAAGACGGGTGTAGACGGCAAGATGGTGGAAACGCCCCATAAGCAGGTGAGCGAAGCACTGAGCGAGGAAGACTGGGACTATGTCAGCGTGCAACAGGCAAGTCATTTCTCGGGTGTCTACTACACTTACCAGCCCTACCTCAACGAACTGATAGCCTACGTAAAGGAAAAGGCCCCCAAGGCGAAGATTATCTTCCATCAGACATGGGCATACGCTCAGACATCTGACCATGATGGATTCCGCAAATATGGCAACAGCCAAGCTACCATGTTCTCTTCTATCTTGGGAGCAACCAAACAGGCTCTCAAAGATGCGCCTATCGACATCTTGGTGCCAGCAGGTACAGCCATACAGAATGCTCGTACTTCGGCACTGGGTGACAACCTAAATCGTGACGGCTATCACCTGCAACTGGTCTATGGTAGATACACCGCTGCCTGCACATGGTTTGAGGCTATCTTCAAGAAATCGGTCATCGGAAACCGTTATGCACCTGAAGGAACAACACTGCAACAGAAGAACATCGCACAGAAAGCTGCTCATGCGGCAGTGAAACATCCTTTCGTGATTACGCAGATCAAGTAAGAGAGGAAAAGGCGAACAACAACCACCTAAGTTTGTTGGTTTTTAACAAGATATCCATCGTAACAAAAACGTCCCGACGCAAGGAAATCCTGCATCGGGACGTTTTGTTTATATTTCAGACTTCGCACCTCATAAGGATAAAAGTGTTTATAAAAGGAAGATAGCGCTCTTAATACTCTGTCTTCTCGGTACTCTCTTCCCACATACGGAAGGCACCCAAAGCCTCATCGCGCATCAAGGCAATCATGGGTTTGCGACGATCTGCTATCTTGCGGTCAATCTCCTCGTAGATAAACTCATCATCGAAACCAATCTTCGCAGCATCCTGACGATCGTTGGCATAATAGATACGGTCGAGATGCGCCCAGTAGATAGCGCCAAGACACATGGGACAAGGCTCGCAAGAGGTATAAATCTCACAACCCTTCAAATCGAAAGTGTGCAAGGCACGGGTAGCCATACGGATGGCATTCACTTCGGCATGAGCCGTAGGGTCTTGGTCTATGGTAACACTATTGGAGGCCTCAGCCACGATAACACCATCCTTGGCAATGACGGCTCCGAAAGGACCACCACCATGGCGCACGCTGTTCTCTGACAGAAGGATAGCTCTATGCATCAGTTGTTCTTTTGTCATGTTGTTCGAGTTATTAGTTATACATTCTCATCCCATTTTTTTAAAATCGGGGTTACAAATATACAACTTTTTAACGAATAAACCACATCTTAGGAGTATAAATATAAGGGACTTCTGACTTTTTCACAAGTTTTATACCTGTTTGATGCTTAGGCAAATGCGTAAAAGAGACAAAAGTCCGCACTTTTATCAAATTTCATCGAAAATGTTTGGCGATTCAGAAATAAAGTCCTATCTTTGCAAACAGATATAGGTACGACTAAAACGAAATAGAGAATATAAGATTGGGGATTCCGATGCTATACAGGCACCGGGATTCTTTATTTTTTACCCCTTCTCTAAGAACACATTATTAATTATATTAAACAACAAGAAAATTATGGCTTACATGTCACAAGAAGGCTACGACAAACTCGTGGCTGAAATGAAACAGCTCGTTGCTGTGGAGCGCCCTAAGGCATCAGCCGCAATTGCTGAAGCAAGAGACAAGGGTGACCTGAGTGAGAACTCTGAGTACGATGCAGCTAAAGAGGCACAGGCTCATCTCGAAGATAAGATCAATCGCATCAAGCTCACCATTGCCGAGGCCAAGATTATCGACACCAAGCAACTCAGCACCGACTGTGTGCAGATCATGTCGAAGGTGGAGATGACCAATATGGGCAACAAGGCAAAGATGACTTATACCATCGTGAGCGAGAGCGAGGCAAACCTGAAGGAGGGCAAGATTTCTATCAAGACCCCTATCGCACAGGGCTTGCTCAACAAGAAAGTGGGTGATGTAGTGGAAATCAAGATTCCACGCGGCACCATCAACCTCCGTATCGACAAGATTTCATTCGAGTAAAATTATAAGGAGCTATCATAAGGGCATACAAACCCCTATGGCAGTTCCTTTTTTATGATATGTAAGCCACAACGATATTTTACCAAGAATGAGAAATTGTTAACAACAGATTGATGAACTAAAAATAGAAACAGACTATGGCAAGTATTTTCTCAAAGATTGCTGCCGGTGAAATTCCCAGCTACAAGTGTGCTGAAAGCGATAAGTTCTACGCTTTCCTCGACATTAGTCCTATCGGTAAAGGCCACACCTTAGTGATTCCAAGAAAGGAAGTAGACTATATCTTCGATATGGAAGACCAGGATTTGGCTGATTTTGAAGTCTTTGCCAAGAAGGTGGCAAAGGCCATCAAGGCTGTGTTCCCCTGTAAGAAGGTAGCACAGGTGGTACTCGGATTGGAAGTTCCTCATGCTCACATTCATCTGATTCCTATGAACAGCGAGGCTGATGTCAACTTCCGCAAGGAGCACCTCAAACTGAATGAAGAAGAATTTAAGGATATCGCAAATAAGATATACGAAGCGTTCAAAAAACTATAATTCTTCTCTTCGATAACTTAGGAAGAGAGGCTACTCCAAGGAAAAGGGAAGTGAAGATGCGTCTTCACTTCCCTTTCTGTTAGTATGTTATCGAATGGATGAGAGTTATATAAACTCATCTCCTTTCTTAATCTGTACCTCGTTGACATACTTACGCACCAACGCAGAGGAGTCTTCTTTGCGACAAACCAACAGCACATTGTCTTTCTCTGCCACAATAAAGCCATCAAGGCCATTCAATACAGCTAATTTACCCTTCGGCAGTTTGACTATATTGTTATGACAATCCTCCAGCATGACATCGCTGTCTATCACCACATTATCGTCCTCTCCTTTCTGCATGGCTTCATAGATGCTGTGCCACGTGCCTAAGTCGGCCCAACCAAAGTCGCATTTCATCACATAGACATCACTCGACTTCTCTAATATAGCATAGTCGAGAGAGATGTTGGGATAAGAAGGGAAGTTCTCCTTCATATAGGCGTTCTCGGTCTCCACATCGAAGACGGGATGTTGCTCATCATAACCACGCATTACAGATGGCAAGAGGTGAGCAAACTCCTCGTAGAGATGCTTTACCTTGAAAAGGAAGAGACTCGTATTCCAATAGAACTCTCCACTATCTACAAAGATCTTGGCAAAATCGCGCTCGGGTTTCTCCGTAAACGACTGCACCTTATACAATCCATCACCCACAGAGTCGCCCAACTGGATATAGCCATAGCCTGGTTCAGGGCGAGTAGGCTTCACACCCATCGTGAGAAAGCAGCTGTTGTCGGCGACAAAGTGCAATCCCTCCTGCATATCCTTACAGAAAGCCTCCTCGTTGAATACAGCTTGATCGGAGGGCGTAGCCACGATGCAAGCCTCTGGATTCTGCATGGCTATGCGATGAGCAGCCCATGCCACACTGGGAGCCGTATTGCGATGAATGGGTTCCGACAAGATGTGATCGGAGGAAACATCAGGCAGCTGCTGCCTTACAAATTCCACATACTCCTCGTTGGTATTAATATAGATATGATCGGCTGGCAGAATCCGTGCCATCCTGTTATAAGTTTGCTGTAACTGTGTACGTCCTACCCCGAAGAAATCAAGAAATTGTTTGGGATAAGCATTGCGGCTGCAAGGCCACAGTCTTCTTCCCTTTCCTCCGGCAAGTATGATGCAATAATTGTTATGGTCGTTGTTTGTCATTTTGCAGGCAATATAATAATATTGTTTTAAATCATGTGTAAAATTAAACAATATCTATGAACCTACCAAGCTTTTTTCCAGAATTTAAGACAGAGAACGCAAAATAAAACAATTATTTAAGCTTTCGTATAAGAAAAATCATCTTTTCTGAAACTTTTCTCCAAAAAAGTTTGTCAGTTCAAAAATTATTAGTACCTTTGCAACCGCAAAAGCCCAGATGGCGGAATCGGTAGACGCGCTGGTCTCAAACACCAGTGGAGCAATCCATCCCGGTTCGATCCCGGGTCTGGGTACTAAAAGGTTGATAATCGAAAGATTACCAACCTTTTTTCGTTTCATATAAGTATGTGATTTCTCAATATCACACTTCATTCTGACATCATTATCAATTCAGTCATTATGGCGCACAAAAGTGGGTAAAAAAATGAAAGTACTTGCAAGTGCCAATGCAAGTACTTTCGATGGTCAACGCAAGTACTTTCGATCGCCATCGTAAGTACTTGCGTTTTTAAGAGGACTTTTTAGGCTTTTTTCCTAAAAACATGATATTGATAAATTGAGAGAGAATATTATCTCACCATAATCTTTATGCCATCTACGATGTAGAGGCCAGGACGAAGGGCAACGGTCTGCTCCTGACCTGCCGTCAGACGAACTTCTGCCATCTTCTGTCCACTGATGTGGTAAACACCCAAATGCTTATCGCTATCCGTCTTGATGACCACAGCTCCCTTTTCGCCGCGTACATAAGTACCAGCATCTGTCTTCACTGAAGATATGGAAGATGGTACGCCTGTGACATAGGCTATCAGGGAATTACCTTTGAGATTCATATAAGCACTACCCGTAGATACATAAATCTTATAACTTGGAATTTCACATGGAGTATCTATCCATTTTCCTGTAGCAAAATCGTAGAAATTGAAATATACAAGAATAGAATGACTACCCACCTCACCTGGAGTGACAGTATATTCCACATAGGTAATCGCTCCATTACCTGCAGCTCTTACCCTATTAGGCTCTATCCAACCTTTATTGGTTTCGGCATTATATGGCACGAAGCAATAATCCAAATAGCCAGGTCCACCAGTATTCTTTACGCCAAACCTTACCACGAGTTTATCGTCTTCAACCAATGGCAATTTACATTTAGCTCTGTTACATATTCCTTCACCAAACTTACCTGGAGTAGCATTACTCTCTGAAGAAACGACTGTGAAATTAGGAGCCGCTGCAGTAGTCAACGTGAAACGCTGACCATTCACGATGACAGCTTCCTTGTTGGCTACATCCGTTATCCACAGATATAGTTGAGACGAAGAGGTTTCGGGTATCTCTATCTGTCGTGTCACCGAACCGCGAGCTGGTATGGTGATATACAGGTCGAAATCTTTCGAACTGGGCTTGGTGTTGGTCGTATTGGTGTAAATATTCACCAAACCATTGAACTCCATATCCATACTGTTGGTAAATGTTACCGTCAGCGGATTGGTCATACCCGTGTAAAGACCATCTTCGGCTGTTACCGTTGCTGCCAAAGGAGTAGTAACAGAAGTCAGCGTTGTGGCATCAACATTGATGATGAAAGGCTGATTATTATAGAACGAACAAACATGCCAATTCTTCGTATCAGAACTATAGATAGGATAAATCACATTGATGCCCTGAGGGAAAGGATAACTGATGGTAAGAGTTGGATTTTGATCATAAGTACCATAAGTTCTTCCATCAGGCAACACTTTAGGCATATTCCATTGACGAGAATAGTTTGATACTGGCACTATGCTTCCGTTTCCCTTCTTGATACCATAGGCAAAATAACCTATAAAATCAGAAGTACTCTGATTGGCGAAGCAAGTTGTGGCTTCTGCCAGGAAATTATCAGAGACATTTGCACGGGTTGTCTTAGTCCAGGTAATGCCACACTGAGCATTCTGATTTATACTCATAATCTGCGGATATGAAGCAAGAGGCTCATCCACCTTGCCATTATCGGGAGCTATACCGATAATCATAGAGCAGTCTCGATTGTAGCCATCCACAGCAGAGCCTGAGCCTGCACCACCCTTCGTGGGTTGAAGAATCGTCAGGTCGAAGTAACCATCCTGATAGCCTCCCCATCCCCAGTTGATGTGATAAAGACCATTTCCATCGCTTCCATCGCATACAAACTCGTGACCACCATCCGAAGCCTGACCGCTATAAAGAATGGGGCGCTTTGCCTTCAGCTCATTATCGATCAGCGTCATCCATTGCTGCAAGGTAAAGACAGTACGGGTAAGGTCTTGCATCAAGTCGGCATCATAGCCGAAACAAGTCGCCAAGATGGCTGGTGTGACGTTTGCTTCCGACGAAGGACCATAGTTCATCTTCACCGCAGCACCACAATGGTACATCAACTTGGCTACAGCATCGGCTTGCGCAGAGCTATAATCCGATTTAGAATAATCAGGCAACATATTATCCCAGTCGTAAGTCGCACCAGAAGAGATGGCAGGTATATGAATGCCATACGCTTTTGTAGTATAAGACTCAATGTTACTTTTCAGTTTCTTAGGATACTGATAATACATCATCACCTGCGCCATGGCAGTAGCCACACAGCCCGTAACGGCACGATTGGTACCATTGTAAGAGGGACACATATTATTATAAGGCTCACGCTGATTCCACTTAATACTACCCAAGAGAGGAGCTACAGCAGCAGAGCTGGCACGCTCGGCACGCCACTGGCGAGCCTCAGCCAATCCTCCTGACACCTGAGCATCACCCTTGAGCAAAGCCTCTACCGTTTCCTGGTAAGCCTTCATAAAGCCCACATAGTTGGCTGGCAAATGGTCGGGGTCGTAAGTGCCCTGTGCAGAGTAGCCCACCACTTCGGGCATTCTGTCGTCACCCGACACAATGGTAAATCCCTTATCCTCGCCATTGGCAAAGACATAATAGCATGTGGCAGAAGGAGACACTGCAGAAGAAACCGACATGCGGGGAGCCACCTTTGCAGATGCCGACACCTCTGCATCCATCTCTATACCAAGCATGGCAGCCTGTCGCTGAGCTATAGCCTTCGCCTGCTGATAACTACGCGGACCGGCTATTGCCGAAACCGACAATAATAACATCAACGAGAACAAAAGTAAAAAATTCTTCTTCATAAATATATTTATTAAGTTAGTGAATAGTTTTCATATCCGAAAAGGATGCTACAAATATAGCCAATAATTCACAAAAAAACAAGTTTAGGCTTCTCAAAAAGAGAACAATACGTAAAAAATACATTCATTCGGTATTTTTTTACGCATTGACACCTTTATTAAGTAGCATGAAATAAGCTGATGAAGATACATAACTTCTTTAACTACTATAACTTACGTACATGCGAAACTTCAGAAACCACAAAAAAATGAATATAGATTTGGCAATATGGGATTTTATCCGTATTTTTGCAGCAATTTGACAAAACTATTTAATAACTCTATTAAAACCCCATTTATTCATGAAGAAACTATTTAGTTTGGTTTGCATCTGCTTGCTGGCTATGAGCATGCAGGCAGCAGAAACCGACAAGTATGACGCGCTCTATGAGAACCTTCCGTTCCAAATGGAGAAGGTGACACGTCCTCAGTTCCCTGCCAACGAGGTAAACCTGAAGGATTTCGGAGCTGTAGGTGACGGTTCTACTCTGTGCACCGATGCTTTCAGCAAGGCTATCGAAGCCTTGAGCCAGAAAGGTGGCGGCAAGCTCATCGTGCCACAAGGTGTATGGTTTACTGGCCCTATCACATTGAAGAGCAACATCAACCTGCACATCGAGAAGGGTGGAATTATCCTTTTCTCACCCGATGATGCCCTCTATCCTTTCGTCAAGACTTCTTTCGAGGGTCTCGACACACGTCGTTGCCAGTCGCCTATCTCGGGCAACGGACTCACCAACGTGGCTATCACTGGCCAGGGTGCCATCGATGGTAATGGCGAATACTGGCGTCCACTGAAGAAGCAGAAGGTGACCGATGCTCAGTGGAAAGCCATTACTTCGCGCGGTGGCGCCTACAAGCGTAAGGACTACTGGTTCCCATCAGAAGGTGCACTCAAAGCAGACAACAGCGCCAACATGAACGTGCCAGCAGAACCTGCTACAGAAGAGGGATGGAACGAAATCAAGCGTTTCCTCCGCCCCGTCATGGTAAGCTTGGTAAACTGTAAGAACGTATGGCTCAATGGTGTCATCTTCCAGAACTCTCCCGCCTGGAACATCCATCCTTTGATGTGCGAGAACGTACTCATCGAAGATGTGTTGGTACGCAACCCTGCGTATGCACAGAATGGTGACGGTCTTGACCTGGAATCTTGCAAGAACGCACTCATCGTCAACTCTACCTTCGACGTTGGCGACGATGGTATCTGCATCAAGAGTGGTAAAGACGCTGATGGAAGAAAGCGTGGCATACCTTGCGAGAACGTCATCGTAGACGGGTGTACCGTTTTCAAGGGTCATGGAGGCTTCGTTGTAGGTAGTGAGATGAGCGGTGGTGTAAAGAACATCATGGTTACCAACTGCCAGTTCCTCGGTACAGATGTAGGTCTGCGATTCAAGAGCACACGTGGCCGTGGCGGTGTGGTGGAGAACATCTTCATCAAGAATATGTCTATGTTCGACATCCAGACCGACGTGATAACCTTCGACCTTTATTATGGTGGCAAGTCGGCTGTTGAGGTTCTCAACGATGGCGACGAGGCCAAGAACCAGAAGGTAGAGAAATTCAAGGTTGACGAGACTACTCCATGTTTCCGCAATATCGATATCGACCATGTCATCTGTCGTACAGCTCGCCGTGCTGCTTATTTCAACGGTTTGCCTGAGATGCCTGTTCAGAACATCAGTATCAAGGACTTGGAAGTAAACAATGCCGAGCAGGGCATCGTGATCAACCGTACTGAGAATGTGAAGCTCGAGAATATCAAGGTTACAGCAAAGACTCATACCTTTGATGCCAAGAACTCCAAGAACGTAAGTGTAAACAGCAAAACCTACAAGAAAATCGACGAGAAAGGCATTACCCTCGATTTCTAAAGGTCAACAACCTAACTCAACTTCCGCATATCAGGAAGTTAAAGGAGTTAAGGAAGTTAAGGAGTTAAGGAGTTAAGACGTATGTCTTGCTGCTCAAGAAATACGCCAAAAAGACTGTTGTCTTAACTCCTCAGCGACCGTAGGGAGCGATAACTCCATTAACTCCTTTAACTTCTGAGCTTGCGAAACTCCAGAAACTAATATAAATAGAAAGACTTCCCTTCGTGCTACCAGGCACAAAGGGAAGTCTTTTAATTTTTAAAAAAAATACAGTTTCCTGTCAAAACAAAACAACAGGATGCTCAACGATTTTTTACACACGAAGAAAGACACTAACGGCAACGAGCATACATCTTTTTGATTTCCCCATTAACAAACTCGAGGAAATCGGGACTGTCGACAATCTCGACATGAGAGTACAGACCCAAGACAAATCGAGAAATACCCAAATAGCTTGCCACCTCTATGGACAAAAGCCAGTACTTGGGCGCATCGTCTCCGTTTTCAGCGCTTTCATCGGATAGCTCTACAATAAAATCAGCTGATTTGGGATATTCTTCCACCATCAGACTATAAGCCAACCTATCGAGTTTCAACTTGACAGGCAACCGCTCTTCGCCACTAAACATAAAGAGATCTGTAAATATCTGCTTATGCTTAGCCTCGTTGCCCCACTCCAAATCAAGCAATACTACATTGCTCATACGCGACACCTTGAAAGTCTTGTTCATCCCAGAACTCAACTCATAACATCGCACATCATTATTATTGTTCATCATCAAAAAAGGCTCTACCACACGATTGGTACAACTCTTACTATGAGGTGAGGAATATCCCTCTATCTTGACAAGCCGATGACGCTTAATGGCATCATAGAGCACGCTGACATGATGAGCAGCCTGCTCACGCAACTGAGGATTGGCAAGAATGTTGAGGTCGTAGAAACGGTCTAACTTGCGACGCAGTCGCTCCACAATGGCATTATGGTCTTCTACCTTATTTAATATAGAGAGCATGGTAAGGGCCTCCTCTTCGGTGAAGTTGATAGTTTCGAAGAGATGCTTGAAGAATGGTGACTCCCTGTCAAGACTATATATTCTGCCATTCTTCTCAACCTTGAAGCCCCAATCACGGAAACTCTCCAAATAATAGTATAACATACGTCGAGAAATACCTATTCGCTCGCAGATAGACTCAACATCATAGCGATGATTCTCTGTAAGGAGAAGCATCAGACTCATTTCTTTTTCCAATTTGTCGTGTCGCATAATGCCTAAATATGTGAGGGTGATGAGGTGACAAGTGACAGAAGACTGCTTTTTATGTTAATAGAGTTTAACTGCCACGCACTTTTAACATAAAAACTCAGAAAGTGAACATATATTGCACAAAAGCCTCCTAATTTTGCCCTCAGAAACAAGAAAGACCTGTAAAAGGGCATAAACAAAAGAAGAAAACTATTAAACAAACAAGGAATTATGGAAAAGAATATCGCATGGGGCTCTTCAGCCGACATCAACTTCATCGCCAAAAGCATAAACAATTGTATCAAGAGTTTGCAGAACAGCATGAAGCAACCCATAGAATGGTTGCAGACCTACTACTCTATCATTATGGAGAAAGAGGTCAGCATGAAGCAGACTCGCCTGCTATTACTAACTCAGTTTGCCTTTGTAATGGGCATCATACCTGCCGACATCAACTTGGCATTAAGAGCAGCTTTCTTAGCTGGTTTCGGCTATTGCCTACACCTATGCAAAAAGAGTTTTCGGTAATAACAGCGCAGTGCCATGACCTCTCAATCTTTGAAGTCAAGAGAAAGTTCGCCTGTTCCCAAGAGATTGTAGCTCATGCGGTGATAAGGGGTAACACCATATTCTTGGATAGCAGCACGATGTTTCTTGGTGGGATAACCCTTATTACTCTTCCAGTCGTACTGAGGATATTCCTCTGCAAGCTGGTCCATATAGTCATCACGATAGGTCTTGGCCAAAATGCTCGCAGCAGCAATAGCTAAATACTTGCCATCACCTTTTACGATGGTGGTATGTGGCAAATCACGATAAGGCTTGAAGCGATTACCATCCACGATGACTGCTTCAGGGCGTACCTTCAGTTGGTCGAGTGCCCGATGCATGGCCAAGATACTGGCATTGAGAATATTGATCTTATCTATCTCCTCAGGGGTAACGACACCCACTGCCCATGCCACAGCATCACGCTCTATCTGTTCGCGTAGTGCCTTGCGCTTCTTATCGGTAAGTTGCTTACTATCGTTGAGGTCTGCATTCTGGTAATCTGGAGGCAGAATGACAGCAGCTGCATAGACACTACCTGCCAAACAACCACGACCTGCCTCATCACAGCCAGCCTCTATCAGATCCTTATAATAATGACTTTCTAACATCTTGATAATCTTTTATGAGAGTAAAGAGTCCATGAACCATCACAGTCTCCATACTGCAAAAGTAGCATAATTATCCGACTCATGCAAATCTTGATGGATGATTTTTAAGGATTACGTATGAAACTATAGGATAAATGGACGATGAAATCAGTAACTTTGCAGAAACTAATCACAAGCAATTATGAAACAAAAAATCTGCATCCTTTTATCAGCAATTACATTCTCGACCAGCATCTCAGCTAAACAGAATACGAGTACTTTTCCTGACGGCACTCCCATCTCGTCATGGTTTGCCGACACTACTGGTGTAGAACTAAAAGATATGGGTAAACCATATATCATTACAGATTATGGAGTGATAAACGACTCCACCGTCATCCAGACCGAGAAGATACAAGAGGTGATAGATCGTTGTCACGCCAATGGAGGCGGTGTCATCGTTGTACCTGAAGGTACTTATCTCACAGGCTCACTCTTCTTTAAACCTGGATGCAACTTATATCTAAAAGAGAATGCCACACTGAAAGGTAGCGATGCCATCACTCATTACAAGATAGTGAAGACCCGTTTGGAGGGACAAACCTTAGACTATTTTGCGGCTCTTATCAATGCCGACCATCATGATGGGTTCACCATTGCAGGCAAGGGAACACTCAACGGCAACGGACATAAATTCTACGATGAGTTCTGGTTGCGTCGCAAGGTCATCAAGAAATGCACCAACCTGGAGGCTCTTCGCCCAAGACTGGTATATATCTCCAACTCCAACGATGTAAAGGTAAGTGGCATCAGAATGGTGAACTCAGGTTTCTGGACCAACCATCTGTACAAGTGCAAGCGTGTAAAATATCTCAACCTCTACATCTATGCCCCCACAAGTGGCTACCCCAAAGGTCCCAGCACCGATGCCATCGACATAGATGGATGTAAAGATATGCTGATACGTGGCTGTTGGGTAAACGTGAACGATGATGGTGTATGCCTAAAGGGAGGCAAAGGCACCTACGTAGACAAGGACAGCACCAACGCCCCCTGCCGCAACATCATCGTAGAGGACTGCTACTTCAAGAAGGCTGGCGGTGGTGTCACCTTCGGCAGCGAGTGTTATGATGCCAGCAACATCATCATCCGCAACTGCCAATTTAACGGCACCAGCAACATCTTGCTCTTTAAGATGCGCCCCGACACGCCACAGAGATATGAAAATGTGTTGGCAGAAAACTGCACAGGTGTTGTTACCTTCGGTATCAGAACACGTATCTGGACTCAATTTTATGATAAAAAAGAGAGAGCTGACATGCCTCGTTCATTGGTCAACAATGTAAAGATGAGAAACATCAAGATAAAAAGCACCAAACAATTCTACACGATGATACCTTCAGAGAACTACGACCTGGGGAGTTTCTCGTTTGAAAACATCGATGTCACTGACCCTGTAGGAGTCATGGACACCTCGGTATTGGGTAGCTGCAAGCTCAACAAAGTAAAACTTAATGGTAAAGCCATCAAGTAGTTTTGTTAAAAAAAGAAGAAGTTAAAGGAGTTAAGGAGTTAAAGGAGTTAAAGGAGTTAAGACAACAGTCTATTTGGATAAGACGCAGGACATTAGTCCCTTACCTCCAGAAATAGACGTTACCCACTAAGCATTTGTCTTAACTCCTTTAACTTCTTAACTCCTTTAACTCCTAAAAAATTCTCCCGAAAAAATCTCCTGAAGAAAATCTCCTGAAGAAGCCCCCTTAACTTCTATACTGCGAGGGCGGCATACCAAACTGCTCCTTGAAACACTTGCTGAAGTAATAAGGATTATCAAATCCTACGGCATAAGCCACCTCAGAAACATTCTTTTCTCCCTCCTTCAATAGTTCGGCAGCCTTACGGAGCCGGATAACACGGATATACTCATTAGGCGTATAACCCGTTGTTCCCCTAACCTTCTTATAGAAGATGGTGCGTCCCAAGTGTAAGAGTCCTGCCACCTTATCGACCGATAGATCTTGTTCACCAAGACGAGAATATATGATACTGTCAAGACGCTTCACAAAGAGACTATCCTGATCATTGCTAAGCATGGCAGAACGAATCTCCTGCGGTTCTTTGCTAAACTTTTGGCGAAGAATCTCACGTTGGTTGAGCAACTGCAAGATACGAGCCAT
This sequence comes from Candidatus Segatella caccae, assembly GCA_900556395.1. Lineage (GTDB taxonomy): Bacteria > Bacteroidota > Bacteroidia > Bacteroidales > Bacteroidaceae > Prevotella > Prevotella caccae. Next base: position 31,028 of record USOQ01000015.1, read on the forward strand.
GAGTAACTGCGGACTGAAAGGTTTGGTGATATAGGCATCGGCTCCCGACTCGGTGCCTTCGAGTACATTCTCGTCAGTACTGAGGGCAGTGAGCAGGATGATTGGGATATGGCTCGTCTCAAAACTATTCTTTAGTCGTTTGGTCAACTCGAAACCATTCATTCCAGGCATCATGACATCGCTCACGACAAGGTCGATATCCTCCTCTTTAGCCATCTGGATGCCCGTCTTACCATCTGAAGCCACCTTCAGCTCAAAACAGTTCTCCAATTCGGAAAGAAGAAATTCGCGCACATCATTATCGTCTTCGATAAGCAAGATGGTGCGACGATTGAGGGGCGTTACAGAAGTCTGTTGCTGAGTAACATCCTTCATCATATCCTCCAGTTTGTCATGTTCTTGAGACAAACCTGCTTTAAGAATAGGACTATCTTTCACCAGGAAGTCGGAAGCCTCGTAACAGTCTTTCTGCAGAGGAATCGTGACCACAAAGACAGACCCACCGCCCTCATTCTCCTGATAGGTAATATCTCCATGATGCGTCTTCACCAACTCATAGGTTAGATGGAGTCCGATACCAAAACTCTCACCCGTATAACTACTCTGCATGAAGCGACTGAAGAGCTGTGCTCGCTTCTCCTGAGGGATGCCCACTCCCGTATCAGCCACACGGATGGTCATCACATCCGTGAAAGAGAGACTCACACCGATAGATCCTTGCGATGGGGTGTACTTGAAAGCGTTAGACAAGAGGTTGAACACCACCTTGTCTATCATTTGCTGGTCGAGGAACATCGTATAAGTTGGTTCCGAAGACTCGAAGCTGTAAGCTATCTCCTTCGACTCGGCAGCATCATCAAACATACGGCAGATGGCCTTTACAAACATCACAGCATCCGTTTCCTGCAACGACAATTTCAGTTTACCTGCTTGCATCTTACGGAACTCCAAGAGCTGATCGATGAGTCGCAACATGCGCTGCACGCTCTTATCCATCACACGGATAGTCTTCTCCAACTCTGTCTGCCAGCGGTTGGCCTTCATGATGCGCTTTTCTTTCTCGAGCGAGCCTTGCATAAGGGTGAGCGGAGTACGGAACTCGTGGGCTATGTTGGTAAAGAACACCAACTTGTAGCGAGTAAGTTCCTGCTCAAGACGAATTCGGTTGCGAAGCACATTCTTGTCGTGCACAAACTTCACCACCAAGATGATGACACCCAGGACAAGCAGCACATAAACCATTATCGCCCATGACGTAAGATAGAAAGGAGGCTTGATGTGAATAACCAGCATACTCTCTTTACCCCAGATACCATCTGACGAACAGGCCTTGACATGCAGGATGTACTTACCTGCGGGCAGTTTCCGATAAGCCGCCCAGGGAATTGACGATGGTGTGCTCCAAGTCTGATCGAAACCTTCCAAACGATAGGTATACTTCACATTGCGCACGTCAGAATAGTCGAGCGTAGAGAAATGGATATTGGGCGAACGCTGTTCATAAGTGAGCGTTATCTCTTCGGAATAGGGATAAGAGGTGAAGACGACATCGGTGAGTCCACTGACATGGCTCAAACGTGACGGCTGAATGACAGTAAGACCATAGTTGCCACCCAGCACCACTCTGCCATCATCAAGACATACTGCCGAGTTCTCATTATATACATTGCCCATAGGGTTGCGTGAGAACATATAGTTTTCAAACGACTTCTTGCGGGCATTCCAGGCTGTCACTCCCTGCTGGGTAGAAATCCAGAGATTGCCATCAGGGGTATCAACCACCGACTGTACCAGGTTGTTGACCAATCCGTTGGAAGTATTGAAGACATGAAACTTGGGCTCCATATTGCCATCACGCAACTCCACCTGCACCAGTCCTTCGCCCGATACAGACAACCACAAACGCTCTTGCCTATCGATCAACACATCGCGTATCTCATAATCACGAACATATACTTGAAATGCTTTAGCATCATGCACAAACTCATCAGTAGGTATCCGGATCAGGCCGCCCGATGTACCACACCAGAGTACGCCCTTCTTATCTACCACCATGCAGCGCACCTCGTTGAGACCCACACTATCGGCAAAGAAGGTCTTTACAGCATAACCGCCAGAACGAGGTAAGGCAAGGCTCAATCCCTTGCCAAAGGTTCCTATCCACATACGATGCTTGGCATCGGGAGTCATACAGAACACATTCTTATCCCTAAAATCGAGTCCTTTTGCTCCATAGATTCCCTTACCGCGTGTTCCCATCCAGGTTTCACCATTGGGCATCTGAGCTATGCTATACACATTGGAGTCGAAATGACTCTTACCCAAGAGTTGACGCATATCGGCACTATAGTGATAAAGACTCCCCTCGCGAGTGCCTACCATCACAGTACCATCGGGCAACTTCTTGACCATTCGAACAACATTCGAAAAGTCCATATTGCCTTCACCATTGGGATAGATACGTTCCACACCCTTGTCCATGACCTGGATGTGCGATACACCGCCATACTCTGAACTTACCCATATACCATCATGACGGTCGGCAATAATGCCCAGCAGATAGTTAGAGGCTATAGGTGACTCACCAAACTTATCTGCCACAAAATGCTGACTCTGTGTAAGATCTTGATTGAACACGAAGAGACCTTTACCATAAGTGGAGATCCAGATAAGACCATGCTTATCCTCTACGATGTGAAAACGCTCATAATCGATGTAATTGGTGGTTTGCTGAGGGAAGAGACTCAGGGACACCAACTTGCCTTGCTTCACCAAGCGTAGCACTCCTGTCTTGTTGTATATCCACTTACGGCCTCTGTTATCAATGATAATCCTACCATTAGGTATCAGCCATTCACCCTCACATTCAGCAACCTCTCCCGTACGCACATCGATAGAGAAAGAGCGGCGGTTGGTAAAAATTATCCATCTGTTGCCCATGAGCAAATCGCCGGTAGCTACCTCACCGTCAACATAGGCTACATGGGAAAAACGCTGCAACTTGCCTTGTCGAAGAACATAGACATCGCCCTTCTCCGAAACCATCAGCATCTTATGATGGAAGGAGCGCGTACGTGACATTCTCATGCCCTTGGCTATGCAGAACAGGCGACCTTCGGAATAAAGGAAAACCTTGTCCGTAGTACAAAGCACCACATTGTCTTTGTCCAGACTGTCTATCAGGGGGACTCGGGAAGAACCTATTTCTGCCTGGGCAAACCTACGTGTCAAGAAAGAACCACTGCGATAGTCTACCAACATGGCTCCATCTTTGGCTCCCCAAAGCCAGAACATTCCGTCACAGACCAGTTTCCACTTAGTGAAATGAAGCTTCTCTACTTCCTGACAGTACTTCTCCTCCTTGCCGTCCACCATATTCAGGCAAGTTAATCTCTCAGAAGAAGAATACACCCACAACTTCTTATAGGTAACATCCTCCAAAGCCTTCTTCGTACGACCGATTAAAGCAGAGACGCCAGTACTGTCGTTGTCCAAATAGGTTGTTACCACGTTACCGTCGTAGCGGGCAAGTCCATTATACGTGGAAAACCACAGAAAGCCCTTCTGGTCCTGTTGCATATCGCTAACGACATTAGAGGGCAATCCTTCCTGAATGGTTACCTTTTTCGCCTTCACCTCTATGGGTAATGACAGCGTATCGACAGCCTTCTCACAGGTAACAGAGGTCTTTGGCATCTCTCCTTTAGAGTTTTGCACTCCCTTTTGATGGCAAGAACCCATGAGAAGAGCCATAGCTACCAGTAAAAGCAAACTACTATATTCCTTCATTTATGATTTGTTCTAAATATCATTGCAAAGATACGATAAATACTTGAGAACTCCAAATATTACACTACCTACCAAACTATTAAAAATATCGAAAAAGGGGACGAGCTCATCACGAGTTCGTCCCCCTTGTTACTAAATAATTCTTATTTACCGAAATGTATGTACTGTACTAAAAACAATCTTTACTTGTAAGCTGGATGCTGCTGACCATTTTACCAAATAAAATCTATTGTTTCAAAAAACACATTTTATATGGAAAATACACATTTACTGTTCATAACCTGGCAACTGAGTCAGGTTAGGGTTGTCAACCATTGGATGACCAGCACTCTTGTTTGCAAAAGGAAGTAATTCGCAATGATTTTCCACATATCCATAATACAAGCCATCACTTCCGTCAGCAGCCTCAATCCAATTAGGATAAGTTCCTCCATTCTCAGACTTTCCTGTAGGCTTGGTATAAATGATATTACCTATCTGTAAAGCCTTAGCACCACCAGAGAAACCAACAGACTGACGTGCCTTTACATTGAATGAGCTGTTATATGCCTCAAACATATTGACAGGATACCATTTATCGCCATTATTCACAGCTATTCCATGCGCTTGAACAATTTCTGCCAACTTTGCCTGATTAGGAACGGTCTTCAAAATTTCGATTTCGTGAGCATCAGTAATGTCAATATAGTCAACTGCCAAGAACTCGTCGCCATATACCTGCGCATCTTTGTGGAACTTGTAAAGACGATAAGTAGCAACATTAGCATATGCTCCTCGTTTATCGGACAAATCCTTCATATCCTGCTTAGTCTGAGCAATTTCCTTAGCCAAACGTCCCATACGAATCAAATCTGTTCGGAGCATAAACTCTGTAGCAAATTCCCACTTTCTTTCTTGAGCCAAAGCATCATCGAAGGCTGTTTGAGTTGAAGGAATCTCCATATCAGCAATTCCTGCACGTTCACGTACTTCCTTTAATGCATTCTTTGCTTCAGAAGTCGGTCCATTATTCAAGAAATTCTCAGCCTCTGCATACATCAGGAGCACATCTGCATAACGAAGAATTGGAATATTCAAGTTACGTTTGCTCGCATCTTGTGGCTCGACACACCAAGACAGACGGAACTTTCCAGACATGATGCAAGAGTAAGTTGTACCAACATCGACCCAAGTATCACTACTTTTACCTTTATTTAAGAAATAAATACTGTAAGAAGTACAATTGACATCTCTACGAGTATCTTTCTTGTCAAAAGAGAGATAATAGGTAGGCAAAATAAACTGCATAGCTTTGCGTGAACCAAACGTGCCGCCTCTTGAACCTGGATGTGCATAAATCTGGAATTTAGAGTTGGTCTCTGAACCATATTGAGCTAAAGAGAGAAGCATTTCTGAATTGACAGCGGTTAGATTACGCTGATCAAAGTTATACCATAAATTCTCATAACCACTCTTGCCGTTAGCTGCTTTTACCAAATAGTTTTCACCTTTATTAATAACAGCCTTGCAAGCATTGTCAGCAATCTGATACAACTCCTTTACTCGTTCTGCATCGTCACAACGCTTCACTTGCATGGTATTAACGTCATTGGTTTCAAGATTCCAGCGAAGAGAATAGCCACCTGCATATAGCGCTGTACGTGCAAGTAAAGCATAAGCTGCCTGCTTAGTAAAGCGTTCTGTAGTTGCATATCCACTCTCAGAGAACCATGGCAAATAATCAACCGCCTGCTGAAGGTCTGCGATTATCTTGTCATAGATTTCATCACGTGAAGTACGCTTTGGATACAAGGCCTCATTCTTATCTGAAATATCATCCATAGGCAACCAACGAGCTGGCACATCACCATAAACACGTATTAAGTTAAGATAACCGAAAGCACGAAGGCACAAGGCCTCACCTAACATTGAGTTACGCTTATTGCTCTCTGCCATTCCACTCAAGTTTTTGATGGCAATATTAGCTTGCTCTATTGCACCATACTCTTCATTATATACTCCTGTCAATGTCGTAGGAGTAGTAGCATCATACTTATAGTTACAAATATTATACTTAGAGTTATTGGTCGTTCCATCCTCACATGAATGCATAACACCATCACCCATGCCCATTTGATAATAAAAATCGCCTGGGACAATACCTCTATAACACCCTTGTACGAACAAGTCTGCATTAGTTTCATTCTGAAAAGCGAACTCTGTATCGTCAGATTTATATGCCTCCATATCAAGCCAATCGTTACAAGAGGTCAATCCGATTGTAGCCATTACAGCCACGAATATCTTATTTATCTTCATTACTTTTCGTATTTAATATTTTACACTTAAACTTAGAATGTAACATTCAAGCCCACAACAAAGCTCCTTGAGCGAGGGTAAGTAGAACTGTCATAACCAGGGGTTGTAGCAACACCATTTGCAGCAGATACCTCTGGATCATAACCGTCATAACCTGTAATGGTTGCCACATTATAAACTGTAAAGTATATACGGGCATTGCTGATATATGCCTTGTTCACCCAAGCTTTAGGGAATGTATAACCCAAAGTAATCTGCGACAAACGTAAATATGAACCATCTTCAACATAATAAGAAGAAGGATAAGTGATACAATTGGTATTCACCTTGCTTGGACTCCATGTACGAGAAGCTTCATTTGGATTTAATTCCTTCAAACGAGCTAACGTAGTCGCAGTTTTACCTGTCGTTGGATCTATGAGACGATAATAGTTGTCACCAAATTCTGAAGGAACATTTTGGAACATGGCGTATGGGCTCAAGCTATGCTTAGTGGCATTGTAAATGTCATTTCCTATTGAGAACTTCATAAACATGTTGAAATCGAAGCCTTTATAGGTGAGCGTATTGTTGAAACCACCAACGCAATCAGGTGTACCGTTACCTATCTTAACCATCTTTTTTGTAAACTTGGTTCCATCCTCGTTGTCTGCTGCAAACTTGATGTCACCAGGCTGGATATTTGTCTTATCTACAGAGACTACACCTTCTTTAAGTACAAACTTACCATTTACTTCTTCGAAATCATCGGTTGTATAGATACCTTCGTATTTATAACCATACATATCTCCCAACTCTTGACCTACTGTTGCATAATAAGTTACAGAACCACTTCTGTTACCACCAACAGTGAACACTTTACTGTCTTGTCCGTTTTCCAAAGAAATCACCTTTGACTTATTGAAAGATAGATTCAAATCAGAAGTCCAACGGAAATTCTTAGTCTGTACATTGACTGTATTCAAGGTAAATTCCCAACCACGATTGCGCATCTTACCAATATTCTGATATTGGTAAGAATAACCTGTACTTGCAGGGACAACACTCTGCATCAACAAGTTGCTTGCTTCGTTGTTATACCATTCTGCAGTCAAATTAATACGACTGTTAAGAAAAGATACGTCCACACCAATATTGGTGGAATTTAAAGATTCCCACTGCAAAGCACTATTTCCAAGTGTACCACTCAATGCATAAGCTGGATTAGTGGTACTGTTATTCATAGGATAGATGGTCTGTGACACGTTGGTACGATACAGATAATCAGAAATATCATTATTTCCTGTAGCACCATAACCCACACGTAACTTCAAACTACTAACCACATCATTGATCGGTTTATCCCTAAAGAATTTTTCCTCTGAGATACGCCAAGCACCTGCAATAGAAGGGAAATATCCCCACTGATGCCCACGAGCGAACTTGGAAGAACCATCAGCACGAAGAGACGCTGTCAATATATAACGTTCATCGTAATTGTAATTCAAACGACCGAAGAAAGAAACGATTCCACTATGAGAATGTCCCGAGCTTTTTTCCTTTACATTAGCTACAGAAATATCATCCAAGCCATGGTTAGGAACAGGGAACTTATTTAAGGTCATAGAATTACTCTCTGACTCAGAGTAAGTCGTTTCTTGACCCAACAAAGCTGTTATTTTATGCTTCTTTGCAAAAGTTTGGTGATAATTCAATGTATTAGTAACCTGCCACTTATAGCTTTCACTATTACCTATACTACCGTTAATACCCGTATTAACAGGATCCATGATGTAAGATGTAGATCTTTCATCTGCAAAAGAAGTTGACTTGGCATTGCTCCAAGTATAACTACCTGCTGTACGCCAAGTAAAATGTTTCAAAAAATCAAATTCCAAACCAGCATTAACAGTAAAAAGACGTGAATGTTTTTTACTTGTTGAAGCAAGATTTTGGATCAACGGATTGGCAGTATCGTAAGAAGAGTCAAGGCTGGAAAAATCTGGATAAGTCTGTTCATTAAGCAGTTGATCCAGAGTAAACATAGTACCTCCTGTAATGGGTTGAAGAAGGACACTCTTCATTCCTGAATAAGCTCCTCCGCCATGGACACTACGTCCACTAAACATTGTGTTCACATCCAGACGGATTCCTTTATAAAGCTCAGAATTCACCTTTGCACGGAAAGAATTCTTTTTGTCATTATGGTTAGCCAACAATCCATCTTGATTATAATAATTGTAGCTCAACATTACCTGAGTCTTATCGGTACCGGTAGTAATATTAATGTTGTGATTTTGCTTGAAAGCAGAACCGCCAAAGACTTCATCCTGCCAATCTAAAGAAGCTGCATTTGCATAATTACTTTCTATACGATCATAAACACCCGTATAAAAATCAGCTTCATCTGTTGCCTTACCATTATCAAACACATTACTCCAAATAGAAGCCTTACCATTCAAAGCTGCCATCTCATACTGATATTTAACAAAATCAGCAGCATTACTCATCATATCCAACTTCTTAGACAACACATCAAAAGCAAAATAAGTGTTATAGTTGATTTGGGTCTTACCTTTATGACCTGATTTTGTCGTAATCAATATTATACCATTAGATCCACGAGCACCATAAATCGCAGTAGAAGAAGCATCCTTCAAAACATCAATACTCTCAATATCGTTTACATCAATATTCTCCAAGGCATTGCTCATTTCGAAGCCATCCACAATATACAGCGGCTCTGAGCCTTGAGTTAAGGACATACCACCACGAACTGTTACAGTAGAACTGGAACCTGGTGCACCACTTTTAGAAATAATATTAACGCCCGCAGCCTTTCCTGCTAAAGCTTGTGCAGCAGATGTAACAGGTACATTTACCAATTCCTTACCATTTACAGAAGCTGTTGCACCAGTCAAATCTTTCTTTTTTACCTTAGCATAACCAATAGAAACAACCTCATCGAGCATCTGAGCCTCGGGCTCGAGCTGTACATTAATCTGTGTACGGCCCTTGATGTCTACTGTCTTGGTCTTATAACCTACATAAGAAATAACCAAAGACTTGGCAGATGAAGGAACGGTCAGCTTAAAGTTACCATCCACGTCGGTAACGGTGCCTGTATTACCTGGCACAACTTTTACCGTCGCACCGATAACTACATCCATGTCATCCGTCACTTGTCCTGAAATAGTCACCCCTTGAGCGAGGCCTTTCACAGGAACCACCAGCAGCATGAACAATACCATGCATACTTGGAACATAAGTGATTTGTTTTGCATAAAATGATTTTTTAAGTTTATATTAGTTTATTGTTATATTTACGAACGTATTAAGCAGTGTGGCTTTTCTCCTACCAGGCTAAAAGAGGGGTTTCAGACCTTCCCATTTCACATCCCAGTTGCCATCTTGTGGGAATCCAGGATTAGGATGAACACTTCCGTCCCAGCCTGCACACATCATAGCTACAGCCATCAGGTAACCTCCATTACCTGGAAGATAAAGGCGAAGACGACCATCTTGATAGTTATGACCACTTACCAGATAGGTATTCTTCTGCTGTTTCATCAGCAAGGCTCCAACTGCATTCTCAGGCTCACCCATGCGAGCGGCACCCATGGCCATCATAGGATAATCCCATCCCCAAGATGTCTCCCACTTCCAGTTCTTCCAAATCCACTGCTCGGTCTTCTTCATCTTGGCAAAGTCGATTTGATGGCTGTTGTATGGGAACAAGCCAATGGCTCCCATCACTGCAGGATGATCGCTGTACATCTTTTCATTCTTATAAGTATCAGGCTCTGTCTCGGCAGCGAGATACAGACTGTCCTTGGATGCCAATGGAGATATCTTCTGAATGACATCATCCCAATGTGCATTGCGCTCCTTCCCCAATCGCTCTCGCCATGTCTGGGCTATCTGTAAAGCACAGTGCCACTGGCTCAATTCAAAAGGTGGATTGATGGTGGTAGCTGCTGGAAGAGTTTCTTGAGCAGCGATGCAACCACGCAGAATATATCGGTCGTTCTCCTTGTCATACTCTGCAAAGTCACCCATAAACTCAGCGGTTTCATCGACCAAACGAGCATACTTTTGCAAAAGGGCTGGTGTAGGATTAGCACGATAAAGTAACTCTGCCAAATAAATCAGATGGGGCTGTTGCCAGATGAGGAAACTTCCTACATTAGAAGGAGCTTCACCCACCCATGGATCGGTCATCTTCATCCAGCGTACTCCTTTGAAGCCTTGACGCTCGGCTATCTTACGAGCATTTTCTTCTGCTTTGAAATACCAAGTTAAGGAACGCTCTAAGAGTTCTGGATGTCCCCAAAGTGCAAACTGTGCCTGATGCCAGAGTATCATTTCAAGGTGAAACTTACCAAACCACGAGTTATAGGTAAGACCAGTTTCTTGAGGTGGGGTCTCACCGGCATCCTGAATGGCAAGGAGATATTGGCTCAACACGACACGACGCTCCATTTCCTTGGCTCGTGGGTCCTTGCACTGGCCAAAATCTACCATGGCTCCTTTTTTCCAATAATTATTCCAGTAAGCCTTGGCTGCATCGACAACATCCGCAAATGTCTTGTTGGTTGCCGACACTTGCTCGGCATATTCGCAGGTAAGTTTCAAGTCTGTAGTCTTAGCCTGTAGCTGATAAAAGTTCTTAGCTTTCTGCTTCAAACGTGCGGTTCCTTGCCATCTAAGCATCACAAAATATACGGTTTCATCGATAGTGCGCTTCAATACTGCCGAGTTGGCGGTATGGGCTACAAGTATTGTGGAATGTAACTTATCCTTGCTCCAGTCGCAAGCATCATCGCAATGTCCTCCTGTGGGATAAGCAAAACGAATATCCACCGCGATAGGTCCCTTTGACTGTATACGAGTACCTATCATATCAAGAACAGGATCACAGGCTGTCTCTACCTGATAAGCTTTACCTTTATATGTAAAACTACTCTTAATGACTCCTTCCCACATATCCAGGGTTTGGTCTATCTGCTTAATCTGCTTGGCATCATTACCCAGCGACAATCCCAATGTACCGAGATGCAGACGATGTGGGTTCACACGATACCAGTCGCCAGCTGCCTTGGCTCGTTTGTTGTCCTTTACCTGTGCAGCATAAGGTTCCTTACGACCTCTACCAAAATCATAATTTCTCAAACTTTCTTCGGGTTGATAGTTTTCTGGATTAGCAAAAGAGTGCCATCCCCAGTCACTCATGGTTCCTAATGGTACGCCCTTGGAATAAGATTGAGGGAAAGACTGCAAACCTGTTCCATCTACTGTCATGGCAAAACCACCATTACCTACAGAGAGCGAGTTGAGCGAATCCATTGTCGTAACATGTGGATTGTTACGCTCTACCACCTTCTGACGATTAATGGGTTGCTGAGCCATAGAACCTAATGCAAACAATATGCAAAGGGTTAAGATACTTTTTTTCATTTGTTTTTAGCTATTTTTGATGGCAAAATTAGCGTTTTTACTAATTTACACATACACAAAATCGTACACTCTCATATATTTCTATCCCCAAACCTTGTTTTTGTAGCAGAATAAGAACTATATCATATTACTATATAAATAATATTGAAAGCTATAAGTATGACGTTTCAACAACAAGACGGATGAGCACTTATATATAAATAAAAAAAGGTGTGCCTTCAGTTGCTACTCTATGATCTATCCAACCATAGCAAAGTACAACTCAAGGCTCACCCTTACAGAGATTATATCTTCTATTAAAACATCTGAGCTACACGCTTCACTCCTGCGACCAAGGCATCCACTTCCTCCTTGGTATTATAGAGTGCAAAACTGGCACGAACAGTTCCTAAGATGCCATAGCGGTCCATCAGAGGCTGGGCACAATGATGACCAGTGCGAACAGCAATACCAAGACGGTCGAGAAGCGTACCCATATCCATGTGATGAATATCGCCAACAAGAAAGCTAACAACAGCATCTTTACCTTCTTGCTCTCCAAAAAGTCTGATTCCATCGATGGTTCGCATCTGCTTCATACAGTAGCGGGTGAGTCCCTGCTCGTGCTTGGCAATGTTATCCATGCCAAGCGCAGAAACATAATCGATGGCTTTTGCCAGACCGTGGGTAGCTACATAATCAGGAG
>USOQ01000016.1 GCA_900556395.1 Candidatus Segatella caccae
TGAGGGCAAGACCCTCTTCCTCGTTGTACTTCTCGAGGTCATCGACGTACTTGATGGGTTCTGGCTCATGGTTGACGGTGAAGACATCCTGTCCGATACCGTTGTACATACGCTGGAGCATAGGGTCGTGGTCAGCGTCCTCGTTCTCTACGGGGAAGTACTCCTCAATACGCGAAATGCCGTTAAGACTCATGTTCTGAGTTATCTCAACGGCATTCGTACTCCAGGGAGTAATCATTTCACGGCGTGGACCCACATAGAAGCCCTGCAACTGCTGGGCGTCTTCTAATGTTGCGTCACCATAAAGCCAACAAAGTTCATTGATTTCGTCCTGAGATGGCTTGTGGTCGATCTCGGTCGCAATCACACTCTTGGATGGAGTTCTGAAAAAAAGAATCATACTTAGTTTTTCTCTTTTTATTGTTAATGTATTTCTTTTCGACTGCAAAGTTAGTGTAAAAAGGAGAGACTACAAAGAGAAAGGCGATTTTTTTTGCTTTTTATGGTGCCGTAAGGGTCCGTAACTGCTCTGTAACCCTATAAAATGTTCTCGTTCTAAAGCATAAACTTGATTAACTCAACTTTTGCAAATGGGGAAGTTAAAGAATTTAAAGAAGTTAGAGAAGTTAAAGCCATATGCTTTATCGCTAAATATACCCCCAAAAGGCTATTGGTTATAACTTCTAACGACCGAAGGGAGTGATAACTACTTAAACTTCCGTACATGCGGAAATTCAGTTAAAAGTTCCGTTCGAAAGTTTTGAATATGTATTCAAAGCCTTTGAACGGGTATTCCGAAGCTTTGAACATATATTCAAAGCCTTTGAATAGAGATTTGTCTGTGGTTTAACGATTTCTGTTGTGGTTTAACGATTTCAGTTGACCACTTTACGCTTTATTGATAATACGAGTTGACTCAGTTATTACTTATTTATAATTCCCGTTGACTCACAGTATTTGTGAAATGTAACAACTCATGTGATAATATGAGATTTAGAGTAATTATAAGGGACCTTTTGTAAGCTTAAAACGTTAAAAATAAGGAGAAAGGGCTCAAAGGTGGTTAAAATTCCATAAATGGACTTGACAAAAGGCTTTTATTCAAGTCTTATTCATAACTTTGCATCATAAAAAGATGCGTGTATACAGAATTATTGAAACCCGAATCAGAAACTCAATTTATCAACTAAGCAAAAATAATAACGAGAAGAATATGAAACAGACCAAAACTTTAGCGATTATCGCAATGGCAGGTGCTATGCTTGCAACAAGCTGCGCCAGCAAGAAAGAATTGCAGAACTGTCAGGCTGAGAACAAGGAGTTGACAGGTAATTATCAGGAGACTAAGGAGCAGCTCGCTGCATCACAGGCTCGCGTTACTACTCTCGAGGATCAGCTCGCACAGATGAAGAAGGACTACTCTTCTATGCAGACAGCTCTCGACAAGAGTTTGAACAATGCTAATCAGAACAACATTAGCATCGAGAAGCTTGTAGACCAGATCAATGAGTCTAACCAGTACATCCGTCACTTGGTAGAGGTGAAGAGCAAGAGCGACTCTCTCAACATGGTCCTTACCAACAACTTGACTCGCTCTTTGAGCAAGGAAGAGTTGAAGGAGGTTGACGTTCAGGTGCTCAAGGGTGTGGTATACATCTCTCTGGCCGACAACATGCTCTATCAGAGCGGTAGCTACGAGGTGAACAGCCGTGCACAGGAGACTCTGAGCAAGATTGCTAAGATTATCACTGACTACAAGGATTACGACGTACTCGTAGAGGGTAACACCGACAACGTGCCTGTTAGCACTACCAGTGCCAAGATGAAGAACATCCGCAACAACTGGGACCTCTCAGCTCTGCGTGCTTCTTCTGTAGTTCAGTACTTGCAGGATCACTTTGGTGTAAATCCTAAACGCCTCACAGCAGGTGGACGTGGTGAGTACAACCCTGTAACTACCAACGATACAGAGGTAGGCAAGATGCGCAACCGTCGCACTCAGATCATCATCACTCCTAAGCTCGACCAGTTCATGGATCTCATCGACAAGGCTCCAGAGGAGAAGTAAACAGATATCGTTTTAGATATTTTTTTAAGAAAAGAAAGGCGTGCCATAGGTTTTTACTTACGGCGCGCCTTTTTGTTTTTTGAATAAATCTTAAAATTATCCACGAATAGTTGGCTTATTGACGATTATTGCTTACCTTTGTGAGCGAAAATCGTAAATCAACAACAAGAAATAAGGGGTGCTGCACTATTGTGCTGCTGAGATTATACCCATAGAACCTGACGCAGATAATGCTGCCGCAGGGATATTTCTATTCCGTATCGTCTTTTAGAATTGTGGTCAAGGTGTGTGCCAGTAACCTCTTCGTAAAGTATTGTTAGAACAACTGAGATATGAGGTATATTTGTGCATTGACCATTGCTGGTTCCGACAGTTGTGGAGGAGCTGGCGTACAGGCAGACATCAAGACCATGTCGGCATTGGGAGTCTATGCGGCATCGGCGATAACTGCTGTTACTGTGCAGAACACGCAAGGCGTACAGGCTATCCAAGCCATAGACCCCGAAATCGTGGCAGGACAAATCAGGGCTGTTATGGAAGATATACAGCCCAGCACCATCAAAATAGGAATGGTGAACGATAAGTCCACTATTCAGGCTATTGCCAATACCCTAAAGCTTTATCCCGAAACCACACTTGTGGTCGACCCCGTCATGGTGTCGACCAGCGGATCTATGCTCATGCAGCAAGATGCTCTCGACGTCTTTTGCCAGCAACTCTTGCCCATGGCCAACTTGCTGACGCCCAATGTTCCCGAGGCCTCCGTACTCTCTCATACCTCCATCCGATCGGTAAGCGACATGGATTGTGCTGCTCAGTGCATCCTGGCGTTAGGCTGTAAGGCTGTACTGATAAAAGGTGGGCACTTGGAAGGCGACAGCAAAATAGATAAACTCTATCTTGCCGATGGTAGAACCGAAGTCTATGAGCATGCCACGATAGAAACCCGCAATACTCATGGCACTGGTTGCACGCTTTCTTCTGCCATAGCCTCGTTCTTAGCCCGTGGTGAGGAGATGTGTCTTGCCATAGCCCAAGCCAAGAATTATCTGTCGCAAGCTATAGAGGCAGGCAAGGATGTGGAGATTGGTAAAGGACACGGTCCTGTCGATCATTTCTTCAATCCTGAGAAATTGATGATTCGGTAATGATGAACATTGTGAAGTAGGCTCTTGAGCAGCCCCCTCACACAAGATACGAAAACGGAATAATCCTCACAAGATACGAAAACAAAACAATATGATACAGTTTATAACCCATTCCAATGAGCATTACGATCATGTAGAAGGTGCCAGGTTGGCTTTGCAGGGCGGTTGCCGCTGGATTCAGCTGCGTATGAAGGACGCGGTGGAAATAGATTTTCTTCGGGCGGCAAAGAAGATAAGACAACTATGTGATGAATATCATGCCACATTCATTCTCGACGACCATGTGGAGTGGGTGGGGCTTACTGGTGCCGACGGCGTGCACCTGGGCAAAAACGATATGCCTGTGGACGAAGCACGTAATATGTTGGGACGAAACCGAATTATAGGAGGCACAGCCAACACCTTCGAAGATGTAGAGCGACTTCATCGTCAGGGAGCCGACTACATCGGCTGCGGTCCTTTCCGCTTCACCACTACCAAGAAAAATCTGTCGCCTATCCTGGGGCTGGAGGGTTATCTCAACATCACAGAGCAGATGAAGGCTCATGACATCCAACTTCCCATCGTCGCCATCGGAGGCATCCTGTACGAGGACATTTCTGCCATCATGCAGACGGGTGTAACGGGCATTGCTGTGAGTGGAGCTATCCTGAATGCCGAGAATCCAGTAGAAGAAATGAGGCTTTTTGTCTCGGCTTCGGATAATAATGTTAGAAGTTAAGAGAAGTTATCTCTCCCTTCGGTCGTTCGGGAAGTTAAGAGACAATAGTCTTTTTGGGGTGCATATGTTGTATATTCAGCTATAAAGCATATGTCTTAACTCCTTTAACTCCTTAACTTCTTTAACTTCCACATTTGCAAAAGTTGAGTAATATGTAACTACAAACTAAAACAACTTATTATATTAATGAAAACAAAAATCAAGTTTGATTATCCTTCTTCCGAGAAGGTTTATCTCAAGGGAAAACTCTTCCCCGACCTGAGAGTGGGCATGCGCAAAGTGCGTCTTACCCCTACGGTTACTTTCGAGGGCGATGTGCGCCATGAGGAGCCCAACGCCCCAGTCTATATCTATGATACAAGTGGCTGCTATAGCGACCCCCATGTAGAGATAGACCTGAACAAAGGTCTACCTCGTCTGCGACAGAGCTGGATAGAGAATCGCAAGGAGGGTGAGACACAGATGTATTTTGCCAAGAAAGGCATCATCACACAGGAGATGGAGTACGTGGCCATCCGCGAGAATATGAACTGTGAGGAGCTTGGCATCAAGACCCACATCACACCTGAGTTTGTGTGTAAGGAGATAGCCGAGGGAAGAGCCGTTATCCCTGCCAACAAGAAGCATCCTGAGTCTGAACCCATGATTATAGGAACCAACTTCCTGGTTAAGATTAATACCAATATAGGCAACTCTGCCACCACTTCGGGCATCGAAGAAGAAGTGGAGAAAGCTGTGTGGAGTTGCAAGTGGGGTGGCGACACGCTGATGGACCTCTCTACGGGTAACGATATTCATGAGACGCGAGAGTGGATATTGCGCAACTGTCCTGTACCTGTAGGCACTGTGCCTATGTATCAGGCCTTTGAGAAGGTGGATGGCAAGGCAGAAAACCTTACATGGGAAGTGTTTCGCGACACGCTTATCGAGCAGTGTGAGCAGGGTGTGGACTATTTCACCATCCACTGCGGCATCCGACTGAAGAATATCCATCTGGCAGACACTCGTCTTACAGGTATCGTGAGCCGAGGCGGAAGCATTATCTCCAAGTGGTGCAAGGTACATCAGAAGGAAAGTTTCCTCTACGAGCATTTTGATGACATCTGCGATATCTGCGCCAAGTATGATGTAGCCATCTCTTTGGGCGACGGCTTGCGTCCAGGTTCTACCTACGATGCCAACGATGCAGCCCAGTTTGCCGAACTCGACACGATGGGCGAGCTTGTGGAACGTGCCTGGGCCAAGAACGTACAGGCGTTTATCGAGGGCCCTGGTCATGTGCCTATGCACAAGATTAAGGAGAACATGGAACGCCAGATAGAGAAATGCCACGGAGCGCCTTTCTACACCTTAGGTCCACTTGTCACCGACATTGCCCCTGCCTACGACCACATCACCTCTGCCATAGGAGCTTCGATGATAGGCTGGTATGGCACTGCCATGCTTTGCTATGTCACTCCTAAGGAGCATCTCGCACTGCCCGAGAAGGAAGACGTGCGCACGGGTGTGGTTACTTATAAGATTGCTGCTCATGCTGCCGACTTGGCTAAGGGTCATCCAGGTGCTGCTGTGCGTGACAATGCACTGAGCAAGGCGCGCTACGACTTTAGATGGAAAGACCAGTTCAACCTCTCACTCGATCCAGAGCGTGCCTTGGAATTCTATAAGACAAGCAATCGCGTAGACGCCAACTATTGCACCATGTGTGGACCCAACTTCTGTGCTGCCCGCATCAGCCATTCGCTCAGGAGTTGCGAGGAGCAGAAGGAAGCATAATCGTGCTTGAAGGCACCATTTATGGCAAAGAGTATTTTTTAGAATCAACTTATTTTCAAAAATAAAAAACTTAAAAAAATGATTGAAACACAAGTATCCAAAGGTATTATCAGTACCTATTTTGACAAACTTCAGCGTAATCTCGACCTTGATGTAGCCATTGTTGGTGGAGGTCCTTCTGGTATCGTAGCTGCTTATTATTTAGCTAAAGCTGGTTTAAAGGTAGCTCAGTTCGACCGCAAACTCTCTCCTGGTGGCGGTATGTGGGGTGGCGCCATGATGTTCAACCAGATTGTCATTCAAGAAGAAGCTATGCACATCGTAAAGGATTTCGATATCAACTACGAGACTTTCGAGGATGGTCTTTACACCATCGACTCTGTGGAGAGTACTTCTGCACTGCTTTATCATGCCGTACACGCAGGTGCTACCATCTTCAACTGCTATTCGGTAGAGGACGTTATCTTCAAGAATGATGTGGTAAGTGGTGTGGTTGTCAACTGGACTCCAGTGCTTCGCGAGGGCTTGCACGTAGACCCACTCAACATCATGTCAAAGTATGTCATCGACGGTACAGGTCACGATAGCGAGATGTGTAAGGTTGTGGCTCGCAAGAACGGTATCAAGTTGGATACAGCCACTGGTGGTGTTATCGGTGAGCGTTCATTAGACGTAGTAGAAGGCGAGCGCATGGTTGTCGAGGGAACTCGTGAGGTCTATCCAGGACTCTACGTATGCGGTATGGCTTCTTCTGCTGTTGCAGGCACTCCCCGCATGGGACCTATCTTCGGCGGTATGTTGCTTTCAGGTAAGAAGGTGGCTGATGCTATCATTGAGAAACTGAAGAAGTAATATCTATTCCATATGATGAAATGGATCGTGATAACCTCTCCTGACTTTTTGTCGGGAGAGGCTCTTTTCATTGACAGACTTTTCCGTCATGGATTGGATGTGCTTCATCTGCGTAAGCCTGGAGCTACAGAGGCAGAGTGTCGCCTCTTGCTGAGCGAGATTCCTTCTCGTTGGCACAGCAGGATTGTGGTGCACGAGCATTTCTCGTTGGCCACAGAGTTCTCGCTCCTTGGCATTCATCTCAATCGTCGTTGTCCTGATGTTCCTATGGGGTTTCATGGGCATGTGTCTTGTTCCTGTCATAGTCTCGACGAGGTAGTGGCTGCTAAGTCGCATTGCAATTATGTCTTTCTGAGTCCCATCTTCGACAGTATCTCCAAGCAGGGCTATTCGGCTTCCTTTACCGACGACGACTTGCAGCAGGCTCATGCTGCTGGTATCATCAACCACAAGGTGGTGGCATTGGGGGGCATTACTTCTTCACACATTCCGCAGCTCAAAGACTGGGGCTTTGGAGGTGCTGCTTTCTTGGGTGATGTGTGGAGCAGGATGCACGATGACAGGATAGATCAATATCTGGACACCTTGCGCTCGATTCTCTGATATCCTTCAGGCATTGTTGCCAAACCTCAGTCTCCGCGTTTATCCATCTTCGCTTTATCCATCTTCGCTTAGTGTGAACCCGTTGGGGTGATAGTCAGATTCCCAAAAGTATTCTGCAAAATAACTGAATGTACAACAAAAATGTACCATTATGAAAGAAAAATGCGAAAATATGTTTCTCTTTAAATTATTATTCGTAATTTTGCAAGCAAATTATCAAAAAATGTAAGAGAAAGCTTATGGAAAAGATTCAGATGACAACTCCCCTGGTGGAGATGGATGGTGACGAGATGACTCGCATCTTGTGGAAGATGATCAAGGACGAACTGATTTTGCCTTTCGTTGACCTCAAGACAGAGTATTATGACTTGGGCTTGCCTTATCGTGATCAGACCAATGATCAGGTGACCATCGACTCTGCTGAGGCTGCCAAGAAATATGGTGTGGCAGTAAAGTGTGCCACCATCACTCCCAACGCGCAGCGTATGGACGAATACAAGCTACACAAGATGTGGAAAAGCCCCAACGGAACCATCCGAAGCATCATGGATGGCACCGTATTTCGTGCGCCTATCACCATCCCCAGCATTCGCCCCTGTGTAAAGAATTGGGAGAAACCTATCACCATCGCCCGTCATGCCTATGGTGATGTTTACAAGAGTGTAGAGATTCGTGCCGATGAGCCAGGAGTGGCTAAGCTCGTGTTTGAGGGCAAGAGCGGCAAGAAGCAAGAGGTAGAAATTCATAACTTTAATGGAGCTGGCGTCATTCAGGGCATGCACAACACAGATAAGAGTATTCGCAGTTTTGCGCATAGTTGTTTCAAGTTTGCCATCGACACCAAGCAGGACCTTTGGTTTGCCACCAAGGACACCATTTCAAAGACCTACGATGCACAGTTCCGCAAAATCTTCGAGGAGGTTTACGAGAGCGACTATAAGGAGAAGTTTACTGAGTTGGGCATCGAGTATTTCTACACCCTGATAGACGATGCTGTGGCGCGTGTCATCCGCAGCAAGGGAGGTTTTATCTGGGCTTGTAAGAACTATGACGGCGACGTTATGAGCGATATGCTCAGCACTGCTTTCGGATCGTTGGCTATGATGACTTCTGTGTTGGTTTCGCCCGATGGTAAGTACGAGTACGAGGCAGCTCATGGCACAGTGACACGTCATTACTATCGTTATCTGAAGGGAGAAGATACCTCCACCAATCCTATGGCAACTATCTTTGCTTGGAGTGGCGCACTGAGAAAACGTGGCGAGTTGGATGGCAGCAATGCTCTGCAGCAGTTTGCTGATCAGTTGGAAGCAGCCTGCTTCGACACGCTGAATGAGGGCATAGCCACCAAAGATCTTGTCAACTTGATGGAAGGTGTAGAGGCCAAGGCTGTCAACTCGGCGGGCTTCATCGCTGCCATTCGCGAGCGACTCGAGAAACGTCTGGAAGCTCTCTAATGAGATTTTTGGGGAGTTTCTTTTAGCTCAGTTTTAAAGGAGATTTTTAGGGAGTTAAGACAATGGCTTTTGCAAGTCTGTAAGCAATAAAGTTATTGTCTTAACTCCTTTTTTATATGAGCAAGCTATTTATAAGCAGGATTGCGTTGGTGATGGACTGGCATCTTGCCCGTCCGTAAGCACCAAGAAAAGCAACTTTCTGATGAGAGGTTTACTCAGAATGTGGCAAAAAAAAAGTGAGACTTGCCTCACGGCGAATCTCACTTTTGCTTCGCCCTTTCGGGTTTAGCTTTCTTATTCTAGGAAAATTATAACTGTCTATTTAGTCCTCTCTCTTGAGGATATAAGTAAATCCGTATAGAGTTTGAAAAAGTCAAAGTTTAAGAGTTTGCTGATGTGAAACAGCATCCCTGTATCAATAGTGGCTCTTTCGTACACCTTATATATATTGGTGCGGTGGCAACCCAGTTGCAGTGCGAGCCATACCGATGTTTTACCCTGTCTTTTGAGTTCCTGTTTTATTCTTTCGCCTATGACCAAGGCGTTATTACCGTATTTTGCCATTTTAATTACCTATTTTTTAGTGTATAGTGTTTATTGTGTCTTATCGATTGCAAATTTAAGAATATGAAGCTAATTAAAGAAACTTTTTAGTAGCTAATTTAGCAACATTATGCAAAAAAAGACTAAAATATACCCAAATGTTCTATTTTAAACCATTCTCATATACATTTAGACATTTTCCTTGGTCCTCATTTTCTTCGGTCGGAGATGACTGATTTTTAGCCTTCTTGATATCTTAATACAGCTCGGATAGGGGTAGAAATGGGGGAAAATATTAACAAATACGTTAAATTTTACCCTTAAAGTGAAAATTTCCACCCAAAAAACGTGTTCGTATTACTTTTTTTTGTAATTTTGCACCCATAAAAGGGGTTGTGAAACCCATTGATTTGACTATCGAATAAAACAAAAAGAATATCGTGTTAATATAAATTGTATTAGTAAAGGGTGGTTTTGATTTTTTACTATGACTTGTTTTCTTGGGGTGCATTACGTTGTAGCAGAGAAAATGGTGTAAGTAGAAAGCCAGTGTCCACATCTTTTATTTTACTATATATAATATATACATAGTTACACGGGATACACATTTAAAAAGAGAAAGTGTGTTCTGTAACACGATATGTCTACTCATCATGAAAATATGAGGAAAAGTAAGTGTTAGTGATTGAAAGTGTTTTGAGAACTATATATATAGGGGAACTGGCCAGGGATGGTAGGTTCCCCTTTTTGTATTGACATCTGAAAAATGACACATAAATGTAACCTCGTGTAATGCGTGTTACAAAAATAAAGTTGTATCTTTGTCCCCGTAATATTTTAAACATTTCGATTATGGACGAAAAAGATAGTAGAATATTGGTAGTTGACGATGAGCAGGATCTCTGTGAAATCCTAAAGTTTAATCTCGAGACAGAAGGTTATCAAGTAGACACCGCCAATTCGGCAGAAGAAGCGATGGAGAAAGATTTAGCTTCTTATCATCTCTTGCTCCTGGATGTGATGATGGGTGGAATGAGTGGTTTTCAACTCGCCAAGCAGTTGAAGGAAAAGGAGGTGACAGCACACATACCTATTATCTTCCTGACAGCACGCGACACAGAGAACGATACCGTCACAGGATTTAACTTAGGTGCCGACGACTACATCTCTAAGCCCTTCTCTCTGCGCGAGGTGATGGTGAGAGTGCGTGCTGTGCTGCGCAGAACAGCCAGTCAGCAGAAGGGGGCTGAAGAACCTGTCGTTATCAATTATCAAGGTTTGTTGCTCAATCTCGACAAGAAGTCGGTGAGTGTAGATGGCGTGGATGTGCCTTTTACGAAGACCGAGTTTGAGTTGCTACGTCTGTTGCTCGAAGAGCGTGGCAGAGTTTTCTCGCGCCAGGAACTCATCGATCGCGTTTGGCCCAAAGACGTGTTGGTGCTCGATCGTACGGTGGATGTCAACATCACGCGTATGCGAAAGAAGATAGGCAAGTTTGCCAAGTGCATCGTTACCCGATTGGGTTTCGGATATTATTTTGATGCATAAGTGTGTGTGGAAGAAAAAATGGTCTTTTTTTATAGTATTCAAGCATGTTTGATGTTATTGTAACGAAGTCGAAGGTAGGCCGAAAACTATATCTCATGGTGCTGGCAGTGTTCTTGGTGTTTGCAGTGAGCTTCATCGTCTTTCAGCAGGCACGCGAGAAGCAGTATAAGATAAGCACCCTCACCATCAAGTTGGCCAACTATAATGCGCTACTGGAGGAAGACCTGTCGTTGGCACACGACAGGGGCATCATCTTGAGCGATAGTAGTGGTGTGGATGTGGCGCGCGATAAGTTGAACGCCTTTGTGAAGCAGCACGAGAGTAAGGACTTGCGCATCACGCTGATACGCCCTAACGGTAAGGTGGTTTATGACAATATGCGTGATGACTTTGCCCGTTTTGCCAACCACATTGGTCGTAAGGAGATACAGGAGGCACTGAAGACAGGCCAGGGGTCGAGTGTGGAGCGACAGTCGAAGACCTTGAAGCACGACTACTTCTATGTGGCAACCTATTTCCCCTCCGACACCATCATCATTCGCAGTGCCTTGCCTTACAACAACGACCTGTCTAAGTCGCTACAGGCCGACCAACACTACATTTGGTTTGCTGTCCTGGCGATAGCCTTGCTCACGCTGGTGCTCTATCGTTTCACCTCTCGTCTGAGCAAGAATATCTCTAAGCTGAGCATCTTTGCCTACAAGGCCGACCGCAACGAGAGTCTTGAGATAGAAGACCTTTCCAAGTTTCCCAATGACGAACTGGGCGAGATAGCCGAGCGCATCATCAAGATGTATAAGCGGATTCAGACCACGCGTAGAGAACAAGACATCCTGAAGCGTCAGCTTACTCAGAATATAGCTCACGAACTGAAGACGCCCGTGGCAAGCATACAAGGCTATCTGGAGACAATCATCGACAATCCTCGCATCAGCGAAAGCATGAAGGAGCAGTTCTTGCAGCGATGCTATGCGCAGAGCGAACGGCTCACCTCACTGCTGCGTGATATTTCCACACTCAATCGTCTGGACGATGGCTCCAATATGATAGACTTTGAGGCTGTCGACATCACGCAGATGGTAGACGACATCGTGAAGGAAACGGCCTTGGAACGTGAGGAGCGTAAGATGGGCTTCCATAACCTCCTATCCGAGCGCATCGTGGTGAAGGGCAATCGTAGTCTACTTTATAGTATCTTCCGCAATCTTACCGACAATGCCATGGCCTATGCTGGCGACGGAACCACCATCACGCTCGAGGGTGAGGAGATGGGCAACAAGTGGCACTTCATCTTCCGCGACAATGGTCAGGGTGTGCCTCAAGAGCATCTGCCGCGCCTCTTCGAACGTTTCTATCGTGTGGACAAGGGGCGTAGTCGCAAGATGGGTGGCACAGGATTGGGCCTCGCCATTGTGAAGAACTCGGTGTTGCTGCATGGTGGCACCATCCGTGTGGCCAATCTTCCAGAAGGAGGCTTGAAGTTTGAGTTTACAATCAAGAAATAAATCTTAAAAGTCGTAAGGAGTTTCGTCTTTACGACTTTTTTCATGTATCTTTGCATTTACTTCCCAA
This sequence comes from Candidatus Segatella caccae, assembly GCA_900556395.1. Taxonomy (GTDB): domain Bacteria; phylum Bacteroidota; class Bacteroidia; order Bacteroidales; family Bacteroidaceae; genus Prevotella; species Prevotella caccae. The sequence goes on from USOQ01000016.1 coordinate 12,289, forward strand.
CTCAACGAATGTATAATAATAACAGAACTTTCGCATGAATGGAAGTTAGAGGGAATCCCCCCACATGCGAAACTTGAATAATAACCAATAAATGCAAGAAATGAATCCATTCTCAAAGATGATAGCAGCCACACTCGCCCTAAGTGAGAAGGTTGTCGAAAATACACTGCAGCTGCTCGAAGAGGGCTGCACCATTCCCTTTATCTCTCGTTATCGTAAGGAGAAAACGGGTAACCTCGACGAGGTGAACATTGAGGCTATCGCACAAGCCAACGAAAAGATGAAGGAGATAACGAAGCGTAAGGAAACCATCCTCAAGACCATCGAGGAGCAAGGCAAACTTTCTGATGCGCTCAAGAAGCGTATCGAGGATTGCTGGGATGCCACGGAACTGGAAGACATCTATCTGCCATTCAAGCCTAAGCGCAGAACGCGTGCGCAGATAGCTCGCGAAGCTGGGCTGGAGCCGTTGGCGCAAATGCTGTTGTTTCAGCGAGAACGCAACATCATGCAGGTGGCAAAAAAATATGTCAGCGACAAGGTGGCTGATGTGGAAGCTGCCCTGCAGGGAGCTAAGGATATCATTGCCGAGATGGTGAACGAGAGCGAGGAGAGCCGCAATCAGATACGTGGTGAGTTTCGTCGTGGAGCCATCATCACCTCTAAGGTGGTGGCAAAGAAGAAAGATGAAGAGGAAGCACAGCGCTTCGCCGATTATTTCGACTTTTCGGAGCCTCTGAAACGCTGTTCTTCACATCGCCTGTTGGCCATGCGTCGTGGTGAGGCGGCAGGCTTCTTGCGTGTCAGCATCTCTGCCGATGATGAACAGTGTACCAATAAGTTGAAACGACATTATGTGCATGGCTATGGCGAATGTCAGACCCTGGTGGGCGAGGCTGTCGACGATGCTTTCAAGCGACTCCTCAAGCCCAGTATCGAAACTGAGTTTGCTGCACAGAGCAAGCAGAAAGCCGATGAAGAGGCTATCGTCGTCTTTGCCGAGAATCTGCGCCAGTTGCTTTTGGCAGCTCCGCTCGGACAGAAACGAGTGATGGCAGTAGACCCCGGGTTTGCCAATGGTTGTAAGACGGCATGTCTCGACGCACAGGGTAATCTGATACATCACGAAATCGTATATCCTCATCCTCCACGCAGCAAGCGTATGGAGGCTACAGCAGCCTTACAGCGCATGGTACGCCAATATCAGGTGGAGGCAATGGCTGTTGGCAATGGCACTGCCAGCCGTGAGACGAGCGACTGGCTCAACGAGATAGCATTCGACCATCCCGTAGATGTCTATGTGGTGAGCGAGGATGGAGCCTCTATCTATTCTGCCTCCAAGATAGCTCGCGAGGAATTCCCCAATGAGGATGTTACGGTGCGTGGTGCTGTGAGCATCGGGCGCCGACTCATGGACCCATTAGCTGAACTTGTGAAGATAGACCCTAAGAGCATCGGCGTGGGGCAGTATCAGCACGATGTAGACCAGAACTTGTTGAAGAAGAGCCTCGACACGGTGGTGATGAGTTGCGTGAACTCGGTGGGTGTCAATCTCAATACGGCTTCGCAGCATCTGCTTACCTATGTGAGTGGACTCGGACCTACGTTGGCCAAGAATATCGTGGAATATCGTCGGGAGAATGGTGCTTTCGCCTCTCGTGCCCAACTGAAGAAAGTGCCCCGTTTAGGTCCTTCGGCCTACGAGCAATGTGCTGGTTTCTTGCGCATCCCTGGCGCTCGCAATCCGCTCGACAATAGCGCTGTGCATCCAGAACGCTATGCCCTTGTGGAGACCATGGCAAAAGACCAAGGTGTCACGGTGAAGCAACTGGTGGAGGACAAGGCTTTACAGAAGAAGATAGACATCCGTCGATATGTGAGTGGCGAAGTGGGCGTTCCTACGCTTACCGATATCATGGCAGAGCTTGATAAGCCAGGACTCGATCCTCGTGGTAAGGTAGAGAAGTTTGAGTTTGATGCTTCCATCAAGACTATCGAGGACTTGCAAGAGGGCATGGTTGTGCCTGGCATTGTGACAAATATTACCAAGTTTGGCGCCTTTGTCGACATAGGTGTTCACAATGACGGATTGGTGCATGTCTCGCAGATGGCAAATCGCTATGTAAGCGATCCATCTGAGGTTGTAAAACTCCATGAACATGTGATGGTCAGGGTGACAGAAGTCGACCTGAAGCGCAAACGCATCGGCTTGTCGATGAAGCAATTATAATGTAGCGGGCTCTCTTCGGAGAGCCCGTTGCCTTTTTAGACGTATTCTAAATTACCTACTTTTAGGTATTGTATGTTTTTCCTTTTCTTCATATTTTTGCAGCCGGAATTTTATGATAATTATTTATACATTATTAGCGGCAAAGAATGAAGAAAATTGGCATGATGCTATTCCTGTTTTTCGGCATAAGTGTACTTGGCTATGCGCAGAACAGCAATGGTGAAAAATCCAATAAGGTCCCCAAAAAAAGTTTGTCCGATACCCTCAAGATTGCAGAGGTGGTGGTAACGGCACAGGAAACGCGTGGCGTTACGGCGGCTTCTGTCATCGAGAAGCATGCCATGGAACATCTGCAACCATCAAGTTTCTCCGACATTCTGGAGTTGCTGCCAGGCGGTCGTTCGCAAGACCCTGCCCTCAACACCCCTAATACCATCCGTATCCGCGAGACGGGTACTGCCAGCAGCTATAATACATCTTCGCTGGGCACCAGCTTCATGATAGATGGTGCCCCCATCAGCACCAACGCCAACCGACAGGAGGTAAAGGGCGCATGGGAAACATCGACCGAGGGCAGAAGCTATGTCAACTCGGGTGTCGACATGCGTACCATATCGACCGATGACATCGAGAAGGTAGAGGTGGTGCGAGGCATCCCATCGGTAGAGTATGGCGACCTGACGAGCGGACTCGTCAAGATAGAGCGAAAGCGAGGCGGCAATAATTGGGAGGCACGTCTCAAGGCCGATATGGACAGCAAACTTTTCTACCTGGCAAAGGGCTTCGAATGGAAACCTCGCCGCATGACGCTCAATCTGAGCGTCGACTATCTGGATGCCAAGGCCGACCCACGCAACCGACTGGAGAACTACAAGCGACTGAGCTTCTCGGCCCGATTCTTCAAGTCATGGAGCCTGGGCCGATATGACATGCAACTGAAGACTAACTTTGACTATACAGGTTCGTTTGACAATGACAAGAATGACCCCGATCTTGACAACCAGGCCGTAGACTCGTATAAATCGCAGTACAACAGATATGCACTGAATGCCGGCTTTACATTCTTGCCCAGGAACAAGCGCCAGTGGTTTCGTTCGCTCGATGCCATGCTCTCTACCTCTTACGAGTACGACTTGATAGAGCGCACCAAGTTGGTGCAGCTTTCACAGTTGGTGGCTGCTGTAGGTACCATCACTACGGGCGAGAGCGATGGCATCATCTTGCCCTATAAATACGTGGCATGGCAGAATGTAGACGGTCGCCCCTTCAACCTCTTCACCAAGTTGAATGCCAAGTTTCAGGTGCCCTCCCTGAATATCTCCAACACCCTCTTGGTGGGTACCGACTGGAATGTGGACAAGAATTATGGGCATGGTCAAGTGTTCGACCCCACTCGCCCCTTGTACCCCACGGCGGCCACCTTGCGCCATCGTTCGCTGTCGAGCATACCTGCCAACAAGCAGTGGGGACTTTATGCCGAGGAGCGTATCAGCACCATGCTGGGTGGTAGCAAGTTAGAGATGGTGGCAGGTGTGAGAGCCGTACAGATGTTGGGATTGCCCACTTCTTATCAGATGCATGGAAAGTTCTATTTCGACCCACGTGTCAATGTGGGATGGACATTGCCTAAGTTTAAGATAGCAGGGCAGACAGGTTTCCTGCGACTGTCGGGCGGAGTAGGCGAGCATACCAAGATGCCCACTATGGATCAGCTATTCCCCGATCCCGTGTACATGGACTTGGTGCAGCTCAATTATTACCATGCCAATGCCGACTACCGTCGCATCAACCTGATGACCTATGTCATCGACCCTACCAATTACGACCTGAAGCCTGCCTGTAACCTGAAGTGGGAAATGACTGCCGATATGACGGTAGGCGGTTATCGACTTTCGGTAACATACTTCCACGAGAACATGACATCGGGCTTCCGCAGTCAGTCGAGTTATGCCCCTTATACTTACAAGCAGTATGATGCCTCGGGAGTGGATGCTGGAGCGCTGACGGCACCGCCTTCGTTAGTCGATATGCCCTACACCCTGCGTACTGACCTGCGTGGCTATAGCCATTATACCAACGGAAGCCAAACGTTGAAGCGAGGTGTGGAATACACTTTCTCGACCAAGCGATTCGAGCGCATCATGACCCGTCTGACTATCAATGGAGCCTGGTTTTACACCATCTATCGCAACTCGATGATGGAAACCTACAAGCCCAGTGCCGTGGTGGCTGGCAAGCAGATTCAGTATGTGGGCTATTACGACCAGGATGGCGGCAGCAAAAACCAGATGATGAATACCAACTTCACCGTGGATACCGACATACCCAAGCTCAAGCTCGGCTTCTCGGTTTCGGCCCAATGCCTGTGGTTCACCATGCGCCGCACCGCCGAGACCAGCAATTATCCTGTCAAGTACATGGATGCCAACGGCGAGATGCACGACTGGAAGGATGAGGATGCCGAAGACATATACTTGCGCTACTTGATACGCAACTATACGGACAGTAACTTTGCTCTCTACAGGGTGCCCTTCTCGATGAATGTCAATTTCAAGGTAACTAAGAAATTGTTTGCTGACCGCCTGACCGTAGCTTTGTTCTGCAACAAGCTACTCGATTATACCCCCGACTATACGAGCAATGGACTGACCGTGCGTCGTCATGTGACTCCTTACTTTGGATTAGAAATGAACGTGAAAATATGAAACGAATACTGATGATATGTGTGGCTCTGCTGGGAATGGTACTCGCATCGTGCCACCAGGACGAGGACGATCTCTTTACCACGGCAGCTATCACTCTGACTGCCGAGGAAGGCACAACCGTGGAACGTGTGCAGGGCACGGTGCAACTCACCAACCTCAATACCCGACAGGTGACAACCACGGCCGAGTTTGATGGTAATATAGCCCGTGTCTCTCTACTTCGTGGTGTCTATTCGGTACTGGTCGAAGGTTCCATGCAATATAAGGATGCCCATGGCGCCACGGGCGTTAGGCAGTTTCGTGCCACGTCCGATTACTTAGAGTTTGCCAGCAAGTGTCTTAATGTAGCCACCCTCAATATCGTATGGATGTAAAGATGAAGCACAAAATAGCATTATTGACCATGGTTTGCACGCTATGTATGTCGGTCACCATGGCTTCGCCCCGTGACACGGCTCGTGTGGAGCATCTGTCGATGTGGAACCAGTTGTCGACTCCCCTGCTCACCAATCCCGCCCTGCATAGCGCCGCCTATGCCCAGTCGTACTCCGAGATGGCGCTTACCATCGACTGTCAGCACCAATCAGAAGCCTTTGTCGAGGAGAAAGGTAAGGGACATGTGCTTGGGGCGCTGGCAGTTAACAGTTATCTGCGCATGAATCCACGTTCGGCAGTATGGGGCTCTGCCTCTTACACTACTGGCAAGCAGAAGAGCATCTGCTGGAACTCTACCTCCGACTACGAATTGTTGGCTCCCTATGTGATGGCCGATACCCTGGGCGGAGATACCCACCGAGAGCGATATACCTTCTCAGGTGGTTATGGCACCCAGCTGGGGCGAGTCTTGCTGGGAGGCGAGATGGCCATTCGTGCTGAGCACGAGTATCGTGACCGTGATCCACGTATGCGTGGCATCGTTACAGAACTGTTGCTGCGAGGTGGCGCCAGTCTCATGGCTTGGCATTATCGTTGGGGCGTATTGGCGGAAGGCACTATCTACAAGCAAACCAATAGTGTAGACTTCTACAACGAGCTGGGTGTCATTCCCGAGTATCATATGACAGGACTTGGAACCGAATATGGCCGTTTTGCTGGTGAGCAGCGCAGTCTTGCCTATCGAGGAGGTGGCTTTGACATTGCTTTTGATGCTGTTCCCACAGGTAATGAAGGACTATATGGGCATCTGTCTTTGGGCCGCAACGCATATGAGCGCCTGCTGACGAGTGCCAACTCATTGCCTCTGTCGCGCCTTATATATAATAAGGTGGAAACCACGATGGGGTGGAAGCAGGAGAGCAAGCACCATTGGGCCGCTTATGCACATTTTGCCTTTACCAAGCGCAGTGGTGATGAAAACATAACGGGAAAGTCGGATTCGCAGTATTATCCTGTGATAGGCAAGCTCACCATGTATAAGGATTACCTGATGGATGCCTCGATAGGAGGTATGTATGGCCAGCAGGGAGGCGACCGCTCGTGGATGGTAAGCCTCAAGGCAGGCTATCGCAACCATCGTGAGCGCTATGTATATCCCGAGCGCCTGTTAGACCGTGCCCATGCGTATGTCAAGGTAGCAGGCGAGTGGATGCGTCCTATGTCTCGATGCTTGTCACTCTCGCTGGGAGCCGATGCCAGTCATTATGCCCGTGTGAGCGACAACATGGTGATGCCTTTTGCCAACATGACCAGCAAGTTTGCCGAGATGATACGCCACAAGTATCGTTTTGCCAAGGCCAGCTACACTGAGGCCCACCTGCATGCACGTGGCGACTATCACCTGAAGTCTTCGTCCATAGGCCTCTTTGCCGAAGTAGCAGGAGGCATGGTGCTTTGTTCGGAGCGTGAACAACAGGTAGGCCTAAGAGCCTCTGTGGGTGTGACTTTCTGAGAAAGAAAAGAGTAGCAATGAACATAATAGTAGAAATAAAATATCAAAATAACAATCAAAACAAACAAGACAATGAAAAAGAATTTCTTGATGGGCATGATGATGCTCCTGACCGTAGGTTTGTCGTTTACAGCTTGTAGCAACGACGACAGTGTGACATACACTCCTGTGTCGCTCAGTGTAGAGATGCCTTTGGGCATCGACAACGTGGTGTTTAGCAACGGCAAGGCCATGTTCACCAATGTTCAGACAGGCGAGGTGTTCACCGTCAATCAGTTTGTAGAAAACAATGGTAGCTTTGCAGCCTCGATAGACCAAGTGCCAGAGGGCACATACAATGTAGCCGTTACCGGCGAATTGAGTTTTACCAAGGATGGTGTGGCAGGTACAGCCCAGGTCAACCAGACCAGCGAGAACATGCAGGTGAAGAGTGGTAGCGCCAATGTCAAGTTGGCCGTGAATACCTTCGATGCCAAGGGCGGTTTTGTTATCTCGGAGATTTTCTTCGCAGGTGATAAAACTCCTGAGGGTAAGCAATTTCTGAAAGACCAGTATGTCGTTGTTTCCAATAATTCGGACGTAACTCTCTATGCTGACAGTATTGCTTTTGTGCAATCGGCATTCCTTACCAGCACCAAACGTGAGTATACACCCGACATCATGAACGAAGCCATGTCGGTGGAGGCTATATATATGATCCCAGGAACAGGAAAGAGCGTGGCTGTGCAGCCTGGCAAGTCGTTGGTGTTGGCACTGAATGCCATGAATCATACAGAAGCTAATGCCAATTCCTTCGACTTGAGCAAAGCAGACTTTGAATTCTACGATGAGAGTACGTCGGCAAACAATCTGGATACCGACAATCAGGAGGTTACCAACCTGGATAAGTGGTATTGTTATACATTGAGTTATTATCTGCTCAATACTGGTGGAAACAAGGCCTATGCATTGGCTCGAATGCACCAAAACAGGGAAAGCTATCTGACAGACAACTATTATGAGGCAAAGTATGTGTTGACAACAAGCAAGGGTGACAAGGAAATGACATCCAAATGTTATAAGTTACCTAACTCTTGGATTCTGGATGCTGTAAACCTTTGCCCAAGTAGTGTTTGGCAGTGGAACGTGGTTTCTTCTGCTCTTGATGCAGGCTATACGTATGTGGCAAGCGCGCTCAATTCTACTGATCGCTTCGGCAAGTCGGTTATCCGTAAGAAGGAGAACGGCAAGTGGGTAGACACCAATAACTCAAGCAACGACTTTGAGGCTGCTACAGCCAGTTATCTGCAGAAATAATCAACTCAAAATAATGTGAAAATATGAAGAAACAATTTCTAAGTCTGTTACTTCTTCTCTTAGCTCCTGCATCTTTGTTTGCTCAAACTGTGGAGCAGGATGTATCCATCCGTCAGGGCAAGTTGAAGAACGGACTCACTTACTACATTCGCCATAATGCCAAGGAGGCAGGACTTGCCGACTTCTATATAGCCCAGCGTGTGGGCTCCATCTTGGAGGAACCTCGCCAGCGTGGCTTGGCTCACTTCCTGGAGCATATGGCGTTTAATGGTACCAAACATTTCCCTGGCAAGGGTAAGCAACTGGGCATCGTGCCTTGGTGCGAGACCATCGGTGTGAAGTTTGGTACCAACCTCAATGCCTACACATCAGTCGACCAGACGGTTTATCACATCGGTTCGGCTCCCATCAAGCGCGAAGGCATCATCGACTCCTGCCTCTTGGTGCTCAACGACTGGAGCCAGTTTATCAACCTTGAACCCAAGGAGATAGACAAGGAGCGTGGCGTCATCCACGAGGAATGGCGCAACCGCCGTACGGGTATGGCCATGCAGCGCATGATGGAGAATGTGATGCCTAAGATATACAAGGGCAGCAAGTATGAGGACTGTCTGCCTATCGGCAATATGGACATTGTGGATAACTTCCCTTACCAGGACTTGCGTGACTACTATCAGAAGTGGTATCGCCCCGACTTGCAGGCCATCGTGGTGGTGGGTGACTTCGACGTGGATATGATGGAGAGGAAAATCCAAAAGCTCTTTGGTAAGATTAAGGCACACAAGAATCCTGCCGAGCGCATCTACTATCCTGTGAACGATAATGACAAGATGATTGTCGCCATCGAGAAGGACAAGGAGCAGCCTATCATCCTCGGTCATCTCTATATGAAGAGCGAGACCACTTCAGACAGCGAGAAAAACAGTGTGAAATATCAGCGTGAGGATTACATCAACGGCTTAATCACCTATATGCTCAATGGTCGCCTTTCGGAGAAAAAGCAAGTGGCCAATCCGCCTTTCATGAGTGCGACGGTGAAGAACGGTGCGTTCTTCGTTTCCCGCACCAAGGATGCCTTCAGCCTGAGCATCAGTTGCAAGCAGGACAATGTACTGGGTGGCGTTTCGGTAGCCGTAGGCGAGGTGGAACGTGCCCGTCAGCATGGTTTTACACAGAGTGAGCTGGAACGTGCCAAGAAACTCTATCTCAATGCTGCCGAGCGACAACTGAAGATGGAGAAAGACTATAAGAACTCTCACTATGTGAGCCAGTGCGTGAACAACTTCTTGGAGGGAGAGCCTATCTTGACCCCTGCCTATAACCTCCAGTTGGTGAAACTGTTTGATGGCGAGGTGAGTCTTGCCGAGGTAAATAGTCAGGTGGGCGAGATAATCACCGACAAGAACCAGGTGTTCATCATGTATGGACCCGACAAGGATGGTTTCGTGGTTCCTTCGGAATCGGAAATTGAGAGCACCGTGCTTGCCGCACAGCAGAAGCGTTACGACGCTTACCAGGAGGAGCAAGTGCCAGCTACCTTGATGACGGCCTTGCCTGCACCAGGCAAGATAGTGTCGGAGAAACCATACGGCAAGTTTGGCATGACGGAGATTGTATTGAGCAATGGCATGAAGGTGTATGTGAAGTCCACCGACTATCAGGCCGACCAAATCACCATGAGCATGAGAGGCGAGGGCGGTACATCCGTCTATGGCGACGAGGACATACCTAACTTCGCCTTCTTGAGTGGTTCCATCACTGAGGCGGGTGTGGGCGACTTCACGGCCACTCGTCTTCGCAAGGCATTGGCAGGAAAGTCCTTGAAGTTGGCTCCTTCCATCACCAACGAGGGACAGCGCATCACAGGCACCTCGTCAGTAAAAGACTTGGAGACGATGCTTCAGTTGGCTCACCTCTATTTCACTGCTCCTCGCAAGGACAGCATGGCGTTCGAGGGAATGATGAACCGCAACCTTTCGCTCCTGAAGAACCGCAACGCCAGTTCGAAGGTTGTCTACAACGACTCCCTCTCTGCTACTCTGTACGACCACAATGTGCGTATGGCTCCTGTAACCGTGGAGATTGCAAAAAAAGCAGATTACAACCGCATCTTCGAAATCTATCGTGAGCGTTTCAGCGATGCGAGCAACTTCAAAACCGTCTTCATCGGCAAGGTCGATATGGCGCAGCTTCGTCCGTTGCTCTGCCGGTATCTCGCCACCCTGCCTTCTACCCACAAGGCAGAAAAGAGCAACAAGGCCAACGTGCCTCAGATTGTGAAGAAGAACGAGGTGGTGAAGTTCGTGCATAAGCAGGAAACTCCGCTTGCCAACGTGAGTGTGTTCTATACAGCCAACGTCCCATTTTCGCCGAAGAACGACTTGGTGCTCGACATGTTGACCCGTGTCCTCCAGATCGCTTACACCGACTCGGTACGTGAGGAGAAGGGTGGAACATACGGAGTGGGCGTAAGCTTCAACCTCGAGAAGGAGGATAATCCGAATGCCTTGCTTCGCATTTCCTACAAGAGCGACCCCAAGCGTTACGAGGAACTGAATCCTGTCATCTACAAGCAACTCCTGAACATCGCCGACCATGGTCCTGTGGCAAGCAGTATGGATAAGGTGAAGAAGTATCTGAAGAAGCAATACGGACAGATGGCAATCACCAACGACTACTGGAGCTACGTCATCTGGCACCAGCTCGACGACGATGCCGACTTCGACAAGAATTACTGCAAGATGGTGGACAACCTGACAGCTTCTGATGTGCAGAAGATGGCTAAGGAGTTGTTGAAGCAGAATCATCGTGTAGAGGTTACCATGCTCTCGGAGTAAGGATCAGAAAAAGATAGTATGGCGTTTCTTGCATATATATATACGGAAACCTATTATCTATAGTTGAGAAAAAAGAAATTCCCAGTTAGGAAAAAATATTTTGTCAGTTGATTGACAAGTTTTCCCTAATTGGGATTTTCTTTTCTACTGAAGGTGCGAAACTTGACAGTAATATCACATATTATAAATAATCTATGAGGTAAATCCCCAGGACCCATAAATTCCCAGAACTCATAAAATGGAATAAAACCTAAAAAGTGATGTGGAAGTATGGCTTTTTAGGTTTTTCTTGTTACTTTTGTATCATGTTATCGAAAAGTCAAAACCAAATGAATACAGATTTCACCAAGGACAGCATCGAGTCGGCTTATTGCTTCTTCCATCAGAAATTGCGTGTGTATGAATTCTCTCGTAGTCAGACGCAGCGTGATGATATAGAATATGCCATCAGCCAATATGTAGACGGGATGAACCCTGCGCTCTACCAGTTGTTGGCTAATGGCACTCCGCATTATCTGCTCGACCATACTACTTTCGAGCAAGATATGCGCCATGCCATCGAGCGGCTCGATAGCATGATGCGAAATGAATGTATGTTGGTTAGTTAATTATTTATTGGCGTATTTCTTGCCCTTGGCAATAATGATGCCCTTGTGAGATGGTTTCACCTGTTTGCCGTCGAGTGTGTAGAACTTATCGTTGCCAGATGGCTTGCAGATTGTAGTCTGCGCAATGCCCGTGTCGTCGGCAGCACTGATGTTGATGGAGTAGACGTTCATAGCGTTGGTGCAGCCAATAACGATATCACCGTCGGCCTTCACCATAGCCTCGCTGGTGTGTTCTTCTAATGTGGGCTCCATACCGCTTATCACCTCGAGGTTTTCTTCTGCTGTAAAGGTACGAGCTTCGGTTTTACTTCCGCTCAGTCCCACGATGGTGAGCTTCTGCCCCTTCTTGAGGTTGCAGATCTTGATTTTAGCTTTTTTATTGTTCAGCTTGAAATAGTTTTTGTTCTTGCTGCTGATAGAGAAAAGCAACTTGCCTTCATCTCCAATAAACATAAGCCCTTTGGTTGCTGGAATTTCTTCGCCATTGGCTTTTAAGGTGCTCCATTCCGTAAAGGCGATTTTGTTGCTCCACTGTACAGGGACATCAGTATTTGTTTTGTACTTGTCAACATTCCAGTTCGTTTCATCCGCCTTGATAAGTGGAATTGATTCGCTCAGGTCCAAAAAGTTCCATGTTTGTTGTGCTTGCGTACTGAGTGATAGCAAGCATACGGTCAATAGTGATAATAAATGTTTCATAATCGTTTATATTTTCTTTTTTGGTAACTAAAAACAGTGCAAATATAAACTAAAAACTGGTAAACCAATTAATATTTAATAATAATTAAGTGTATTGCTGTTTAATTATGATTAATTGGTATACCAATGTGATCAATCGTGCTTTTGTGATAATAGGTTATAAAGCAAAAACAGCACCCCGATTGTCAGGGTGCTGTGAGCGTGGAGATTAGTCTTTCTTTTGCGACTTAGCAAAGTTTATCTGATTGGCTAAGTGGTTTAGTACCAACTCTTTCATGCCTTCTGTATCGCGGGTTTTTAGCTTAACGATGTAGTCTCTGTGCTCGGCGATAACCTGTCGCTCTGGCACAGTACAGAATCTGTATTTGTGATAGAACTTCATGATGTCGGGCGTGATAATCAGCAGTAGAGAAGCCAGTACTGGGTTGTGACTGCTGCAGGCTATGGCGTGATGGAATGCGAAATCCTTTTCGATTCTTTGTTTCGGATCTTGGCATTCCTCCAATTCTCTCAAGGCTTTTTCTACCTTGTCAATGTCCTCGCTTGTGCAGTTTTTAGCAGCGAGGGTGCAGGCATCTATCTCTAATAGTACGCGCACGTGTACGAGACTGTAGAAGTCGTATTTGTCAACTTTGAGCGTTTCGTTGAATAGATTGTCGATTTGGCTTTTAGAAAACTCGGTAACGATAGTGCCACTCTGTGGCCTTGTTTCTACAACGCCGTATGTTTCAAGCTTTTGCAACGCTGCTCTGATGTGCGGTCTTCCTACTTTAAGAAGCTCTGATAGCTTGCGTTCAGAAGGCAGCCGATCGCCAGGGTTGACTTGTTTCTCTGCAATCTGAGTCTTGATGTAGTCTACCACTCTTTCTACGGGTGAGTGGTTGGTTTCTTGTTTCATAGGCAAAATCTGCTTTACTTATATTTTATTACAAAGGTACATGATTATTCCGTATATTTCGCGTATTTGCTTACAAATTAACTATAATTCACATAAAGGTAATAAAATTAAATAAAACATTAAATAAATATAATTGGTATACCAAAAAGTGATATATCTCAATTATTAGTTCTATCTTTGCGCCAGAGAAACTAACAACTAAAATTATCTATTATTAAAAAGACAGCCCATGAAACTTTTAAAAACTAACTTATTGATGACGATGATAGCACTATGTTTTAGTGTTACCGTCAATGCTCAGATAGTGATACATGGAACCGTCACCGATACAGAGGGGCCTTTAATGGGTGCTACTGTTGCAGTGAAGGGCAGTACAGGTAACACTGCTGGTGCTATTACCGATATGGATGGCAAATACTCCATAGAGGTGAAGAGCAAGAAAACCATTCTTGTATTCTCTTATATTGGTTACACCGACCAGGTGGTGATGGTGGGTGATAAAAAGAAAATCGATGTCAGACTGGAGATGAACCATACTCAGTTGGACGAGACGGTTGTCATCGGTTATGGTGTGCAGCAGAAATCTCACCTCACAGGCTCTATCTCTAAGCTGGATGGTGGTTCGCTGACCAAGGCTCCTGTAAGCGATGTCACTCAGGCCTTGCAGGGTATGATGACAGGCCTCACGGTAAGCAATGAAACATCCGAGGTGGGTGTCACTCCCTCTATTCGTGTTCGCGGCACTGGCTCGATCTCTGCCGAGAGCTCTCCATTGGTGATTATCGATGGTTTTCCAGTGAAGGGTGGATTGTCGCAAGTAAATGCTGCCGACATCAAGTCGGTAGAGATATTGAAGGATGCAGCTTCTGCAGCCATCTATGGTTCGCGTGCTGCCAATGGTGTTATTCTTATTACCACCAAGCAGGGAACTCCCGAGCAGCCCAGATATAAGTTCAATTTCTATCAGGGTTTCAAGTATGCATATCAGCTCCACGACATGATGACTTCTACCGATTGGTTCAATCTGATGCAGCAAGAAGAGGCGTTGGGTGGTCGTCCTGTCATGGCCCAGGCTCGCAGTGCAGCTTATCTGGAGTCGTTGTATGGAGCTACCGACTGGCAGAAGGAAGGTCTCAATGATGTGGCTACTATGACCAATGTGCAGTTTAGTGTATCTGGTGGCAAGAAGGACACCAAGTATTTCGTGTCGGCTGCCTATATGAAGGATCAGGGCATCATGCGCTCCAATACCCTCGACAAGGTGAATTTCCGTGCCAAGTTAGACACGCGATTCTCTAAGAGCGTGGGCTTCGGAGTCAACTTCTCGGGTACTTACAAGCGTGCTGAGCGTCCTCGCAACAACTTTATCGACTTCTATCGCACGCCATCGTTCTTGCCCGTTTATCACAACGACATCACCACAGCGCTGACAGGCTATAGTGGTTTTGCTCGTGGCAGTCACTTCAATAATATCGAGACCCCTACAGGCGAAGTAGACGAAGAAGGCAATCCTCTGACAGAGAAGACATCACCTTTCTCTTCTGCCAACAACAACCCCCGTAGCGTCATGGCCAACACCATGCGCTGGAGCGAAGACTTCCAGGGATTGGGCAATCTGTATCTCACCGTAGAACTGGCTAAGGGCTTGACCTTTAAGACTTCTAATGGATTCAATGTACGCTTCTCTCCTTCCTATACTTATGGCAACAAGAATGCCACCAAGGATGGTGAGGCCAGTCGTGCTACCTATTTCAGCAACCTGTACATTGACTTACTGACAGAGAACACGCTGTCTTATCATCTGAATTTGGGAAGTCAGAAGCAGCATAGCATTGATGCACTCTTGGGTTATACTGCTGAGCGTACACGCGTACAGCGTGTAGCAGAGACAGCCACAGGTTTTGCTACCGATAACATCAAGACGCTCAATGCTGCTACCATCTTCGAGTTGGCAACATCGGGCAATGGTGATAAGGCTGGTACAGGAACATTCCGTTATCCCGACGTCGTGTTGGAGTCTTATTTAGGACGTGTAAACTATAGCTATCTGAATCGTTATCTCATGTCGGCATCTTTGCGTCTGGACCGTTCCTCACTCTTTGCTAAGGGCAATCGCAATGCTTGGTTCCCCTCTGTGTCTTTGGGCTGGCGTGTCAGCGAAGAACCATTCATGAAGTCTATCGAAGCCATTTCTAATCTGAAGTTGCGTGCTTCTTACGGTATGACGGGCAACAACCAGATTTCTTATCAGGCAGCCTTAGAGGTGCTCAACTCTGCCAATTATGTCTTGGGCACAGGCAATGGAAGTCTGACCAATGGTGTGGCCAATACATCTTCTACTTTGGCCAACTCTAACATTACCTGGGAGAAGACCAATGAGTTTAACTTCGGTTTCGACCTGGGCCTGTTTAGAAATCGCATCAATCTGTCGCTCGATGCTTACTATTCCGAAACCAAGGCATTGCTCTTCGCACAGCCCACTCAGTCGTTTACGGGTTATTCCAACTATTGGAACAACATCGGAAGAGTGAGCAACAAGGGTGTGGAGATTCAGATTGACACATACAACATTCGTACACGAAACTTCAGTTGGGAGACCAACTTTAACTTCTCGCTCTCACGCAACAAGTTGTTGGAAATCGGAGGAGAGAGCCAAATCATCAGTCAGGGCGAGCGCAACGAGTGCTACATCGCTAAGGTGGGTTCACCACTTATCCAATATTTTGGCTATAAGACCCAAGGCGTGTGGAAATCGCAGGAGGAGATAGACGCCAACCCACACTTTGCTGATGACATTCCTGGTGGACTCCGCATCGTTGACACCGACAACAACGGCATGCTCGATGCTAACGACCGTGTGCCTCTCGGAAATCCATATCCTGATTTTACATGGGGTCTTACCAACAACTTGCGATACAAGAACTTCGACTTCTCTATCCTGATTCAGGGCGTGCAGGGTATTACTGTTTTCAATGGCGACGTGTTCTATAACGAGACGGTGCGTTACAACAAAGCCTACACCAAGAATCGCTGGATTAGTCCTGAGCATCCAGGAGACGGTAAGACTCCTTACGAGAAGAGTGGTCACAACCTCTTACTTACCGACTATCCTTTGCAGAACGCATCTTATGCCTGCTTGCGCAACCTTACCATTGGCTACACCATGCCTAAGGACATTGTCAAGAAAATGCATCTCAACGACTTGAGATTCTATCTGTCGGGCAATAATCTGCTGTATATATGGAGTGGCGACTATCGTGGCATCAACCCCGAGTCAAGATTCACGACAGGACCTTACACCAACACCCTGATAGATGGTTATCAGCGTGGAGGATTCCCTCTCACATCAACCATATCTGTAGGATTTGACGTAAACTTCTAAAAAACAAAGAACAACATGAAAACAAGAATATTTGCTATCTTAGGCATCGTGGGAGCAATCTGCTTCTCCTCATGTAACCTTGACCAATATCCGTATTCTGAGGTTGCTTCTGACGAGTATGTTGCTGATGATAACTCTGTCAACGACCTGGTGATGGGATGCTATAATGGGCTTCATGACGTGATGTATTACGAATGGGCGATGACAGAACTGCGTTCTGATAATGCCAGAATGTTTAACAATAACTCTACCTCTAACACGACAAAACTGATAGAGCAGCTCGACCAGAGTGTTATCAATACAGAGCATGAGTGGGTGGAGAGATACTGGAAAGCATGCTACGCGCTCATCTCAAGAACCAATAACGTGCTGGCCAATGTGCAGGTGGTGAAGAACGAAGATAATAAGAAGATGTATGAAGGCGAGGCGCGCTTCTTGCGTGCTTTGGAGTACTTCAACCTCGTGCGTCTATGGGGACCTGTATTCATCGTTACGAGCAAGACACCATCAGACGTGGCCCGCAACATGCAGCGCTCTTCGGTGGCTGATGTCTATGCGCTCATCGAGGGCGATCTGGAGACTATTGTCGAACAGCAACTCTTGCCAGCAAAGCAAGCTGACGCCCTTCTGGGTAGAGCCGACATGAATGCCGCGAAGGCGCTCTTAGCTAAGGTTTATGCCACTCATTATGGAGTGGGTGAAGAGAAGTATCAGCAGGCCATCAATCTGTGCAAGGAGGTCTTAGAAAGTGCGGCTGTGGGTAATCCTCAGACGGCAGCCGACTTAGTGCCTTATGCTTCTGTCTTCGACATCAATAACGAGATGAACAAGGAGATTATCTTTGCCGTGAGATATCTCTCTGGCAATGTGGGTCTGGGTTCGCCTTTTGGTAATCTTTTTGCGCCTATCAATAATGGTGCCAACGTTATCGTAGGAACAGCCAACTGGTTTAACGCTCCCAGCGACAATCTCATCAATGCTTATATCATTGAAGGCGACGAGACAAGACGCAATGTCAATATCGCACAGAAATATTATAATGCTACTACAGGTCAGTGGATAGAGGCTACTTACTGCTGCAAGTATACTCGTCCTGTGACAACAGGTTTTGATGGCGAGAGCGATTGGCCTATCATCCGTGTGGGCGACATCGCATTGCTCTATGCAGAATTGCTCAATGAGACAGCCGGACCATCAGCAGAGGCGCTCAAATATGTCAATATGATCAGAGAGCGTGCAGGCATTGAGCCTTATGCTCTCGAGAAAGTAGGCAATAAGTATGACTTCCGTATGGCAGTACGCAATGAGCGTCGCCTGGAGTTGGCCTTTGAGAATCAACGTTGGTTCGACCTGAAGCGTTGGGATATTGTCACTGAGACAATCAATAATTATCTCAGTAGTGAGGCGTTCTATGCAGGATACACCTATCGTGTCAAACCCATCAGCAACTGGCAGAACTATCTTCCTATCCCTGTTTCTGTGACGAATATCAATCCCGATGTGGCTCAGAATGCGGGTTATTAATATTAACGATTAAAAGAGAATCTTATGAAAAAGATGAAATATATATTCACATTCCTGCTTGCTGCTTGCTTTCTGGTTTCGTGCGATGACCTGTCGATGAACGAGACGATTGCCAGTGCGCCCATTATAGAGAACTTTGCTCCTGCACAGGGAAGCGTGGGAAGTAAGATTGTGGTTACAGGAAAGGCGCTTAACGGAGTTACCACGGCTTTGTTGGGAGAGAAAGAATGTGAAATCGTGGAAAGGCTCTCCAACACTTGTCTCACCATTGAGGTTCCCAACGAGGCGCGCACAGGCAAGATAACGCTTGTCAATGTAGAGGGTAAGGGCGTTTCAGAGAACGAGTTTGCTGTGGAATATCCCGCGCCTATGGCTACTGCTGCTTCGGTGCAGACCGATGTAGAGATGGGTAATAAAATGCTCATCAGCGGTAAGAATATGAATGTTATCACGGCTGTATACCTTACGGCTGATGGTGGCAATGTGAAGCATGAGGCCTCTGTCATCAGCAAGAATGCCAACGAGATTGTGTTTACAGTGCCCTACGTAGAGAAAGATGATGCTCACGTCACTTTCACTTACTTCGATGGCACTGCTACTCAAGAAACCTCTGCCAACCTGCTGCCTATGCTCCATGTGAAGCGTTATCAGCCAGTGGTTACTACTACAGAGTTTGGCGACAATAGTGTAGGCGACGAGATTACATTCTCTGGTTCTTATCTGAACAAGATTAATAAGGTGTTCGTAGGTGATGTGGAGTGTATGGTAAGTCTGCAAACCGAAAATACCCTGAAGTTTGTGGTGCCTAACTCTGATAACTTTGTAGATGGACACAACGAGACCTCGCTATCTATTACTTATTTTGATGGTATCGAGACCCGCGTGCTCACCGAACACTTTGGTGTGAATGTGCCATTCGTTTACTTCTGGAAGGACAAGGTGGTTTACGGACAGGGACGTGATGTGGAGTCTTTGGCTTCTTTCTTCTCACCTGAGACAGGACTGGTTTATGCCAACAGTTTGTGGAGAACAACTGTCGACCCCATCTCTTATAAGTATCAAGCCAATACCTGTTCGGGTAAGAATCAGCCCAAGGTTTCGGAGAATGAGTACAATTCGGTTAATCCTTACTTCTTCTTCTCGGGCGTGAGTGGTGGCACATTGCAGATCAATACTCCTGCTGGTTCTAACTCACAGTTGCGTAATTTCTATATGATCAACAACTCGGCAGACGAATATCGTGTGACAGGAACCAAGGGCAACTGCTATGGCACTCCTTGTCTCAGCTTTGTTTATCTCAATCCAACAGAACCTACCCACAAGGCGGTTATCGACCAGATCAAGAATGGGGATTTGGAGAAGATAGACAAGCATACATTCCCCATCAATGTAGCCGAAAAGAAGATTGGTAACATCGGCATTGAGACTGTCAAGCAGTCGGTTAATAATAATGTGTTTGCTCCTGGCGTGTTTGCTGTAGGTGCAGAGAAGTCGGCTGATGTCGATGCCTTCATCTTGGTTATCTATTACAATGTGAAGGGACAGGCTGCTAATGCTGCTGAGAATATCAAGCACATCGATTTCAAATTGTATAACAATACCAAGGCACCATCTTCAAGTAGTGTTACCTTTGATATGTATTGGATGAAGCACGATTATCAGTATTAAGCTATATCGTAAAAAGAATGAAAGTAAGAAAGCATATATATAAAGGTGTGCTGGCACTCATGTTGACAACACCCATGACAGGCGAGGCACGCGATTATGTGACCTCCCTGCCAGGGGTGGCCGATTGCCTGAAGAAGGCTGTGGCAGGCGACCGCGTTATCATCGAGGCAGGTACGTATCGCGACATCGACCTCAAGTGGAAGGCTGTGGCAACGAAGCAAGCCCCCATCACCATAGAGGCCAAGCCGGGTACTGTGCTTGTTACAGGGCGTTCTTCGCTCGTCATGGGTGGCAAGTTCTTGGTAGTAAGCGGACTGGAGTTTCGCAATGGTACTCCTTCTCGCCGCTCGGTAGTAGAATTTGCTGGTGGCAAGGATTATGCACAAGACTGCAGTCTGACCCGATGTGTCATAGATAACTATAATACCGATGACCGTTCGCAGGCGAAGAATTATGTTTATATGTCGGGACAGCGCAACAGGGTGGATCATTGCGAATTGCTGCGCAAGTACAACTTGGGTGTTACGCTGCTTGTCAATCTCAATGGTGCCAGCAATCTGAATAATCATCATCAGATAGATCACAACTACTTTGGACCTCGTGAGGTGTATGGCTCTAATGGTGCCGAAACCATGCGCATCGGTACTTCTCAGCAGAGTTATGAAACCTCGGCAACGGTGGTTTGCGATAATCTCTTTGACAGATGCTCTGGTGAGGTGGAAGTGATTTCGATAAAGTCGTGCGACAATATTGTGCGAGGCAATTACTTCTGGGAGTGTGAAGGTGTGGTGGCTTTGCGTCATGGCAAACGCAACTTAGTAGAAAACAACACCTTTGTGGGCAACGGCAAGCGTAATACGGGAGGCGTGAGAGTGGTAGACTCCGACCATGTCATTCGCAACAACACCTTTGTCACTTTGGCGGGTAAGCGTTTCTTCTCTGCCTTGGGAGTCATGAATGCGGTGCCCAATTCTCTGCCCAATAGATATGTGCAGGTTTCAGACATTACGATAACCGACAATGTGTATATCGACTGTACGAATTTGGAGTTTGGTACGGGTGCTGATGCAGAGCGCACCTCTGCTCCTCGCAGCATCGACTTCAAGAGAAATCGTTTGTTTGTCACTGATGGGCATGTTCCTTTCATGATGGTAGACAAGGCTTCTGAAGTACGCTTTGCCGACAATAGAATCAACAAGAATCTGGAAGGTTTGCCTGCGGGAGTGA
This sequence comes from Candidatus Segatella caccae, assembly GCA_900556395.1. GTDB lineage: Bacteria > Bacteroidota > Bacteroidia > Bacteroidales > Bacteroidaceae > Prevotella > Prevotella caccae. Next base: position 33,251 of record USOQ01000016.1, read on the forward strand.
AAATCGCAAAGATGAAACTGCCTACAGTGCCTACTTATCTGCAGATGGTGAGCAGAACGATAGGCCAGCTGAGCCAAACAGCGAAAGCCGATAAGGTGATGGCTCGCTCTGTCGTAGTGGCTAAGGATGCTGACTTGTCTCAGGTGATGTCTCAGGCAGAAGATGGAGATGTCTTTGTTTTGCAAGGTGATGAGTACAAGCTGATGAAGACGGTCTTGGTACAGAAAGATGTGACCATTCGCTCGGCTTCTGGTAAAACATTGCTTCGCTCTGTAGGCACATCGGTGCCTCACCTCATGACCGTCGGCAATGGTGGAAGCCTCTATGTAGAAGGTCTTGTCTTTGATGGTCGCTTAGAACCTGGTGGGTCTTCGCCAGAAACGGGCATCTCTACGGCTAAAACGATGACTACTCCCTATAAGTTGAAGGTAAATAATTGTAAGTTTATTAACTTTGGAGAGAGCGGTTGTGCCGCTATTCGTGGACAGAAATCCACCTTTGCCGATAGTCTCGTGGTTACGGGGTGTCTCATCGCCGACTGTTCTGGAGGTGGTGTCGACTTTGCATCCGAAAAGGATGACAAGGGACGTTACAATGCCGAGAATATACTCATCGAGAACTGTGAGTTTCGTCGATTGTTGGGCACACCTGTCAATGTGTATCGTGGCGGAAGCGACGAGAGCACTGCAGGCCCTTATGTCACTGTGAGAAACTGCTCCTTCGACGATTGCTGCAACAAGCAGCGAGGGAGTGTCTTGCGACTGATGGGACCACAATACTTGAGAGTTTCTGACTGCCTCTTCTTTAATAGTGGTAGGGGCGGAGTAAGTGTTCGCTTGGACGAAACCTCCTGGGAGGATGTGGTGATAGAGCGTTGCAAATTTGAAAATGCAGGCTCGGTTCTTGCCATGCGAAAAGAAGTTTATATGAATCATCAAAATCAAGGTTTGTAATATGAAACGACTGTTGTCATTCTTTCTCTTTTGTGTCTTGGGCGTCGTTGGCACTCTGGCACAACATCCCAAACTCTTGCTCACAAAAGAGGAGTTGGGCTATATGAAACAGCATATGAATGAAGTTCCTGCTTTCGGACGTGTGGTAGACGACTTGTTGCAGAAAGCCGATGAGGCTTGTGCTGCAGCGATACAGATTCCTACACCCGTAGACGGAGGGGGAGGTGCAGTGCACGAGCAACATAAGAGCAACTACTATGCGATGTTTCATGCAGGATTGGCATATCAGTATACTGGGCATAAGAAATATGCAGACTTCGTGGCTCAGATGCTTATGGAGTATGCACAGAAATATCCTAAGTGGGGGCTACATCCCGTCAACTTGTCGCCTGTACCTGGTCGCCTCTTCTGGCAGACTCTCAATGAGAGTGTGTGGTTGGTGCATACGGCCATGGCTTATGACTGTGTGTATGACGCCATTTCTGCCAAGCAGCGTAAGTTTATCGAGAAAAACTTACTCTTCAATATGGCCGATTTTATTATGAATGGCTATGGCGACTGCAAGGGCAACCATGAGATGTTCAATCGTATGCACAACCATGCCACATGGGCTACTTCTGCTGTGGGAATGGTGGGCATGACTACAGGCAACCAATCGTTGGTGCGAAAGGCTCTGTATGGTACAGATGAAACAGGGAAGAAAGGTGGATTCTTGCGCCAGATGGACCATCTCTTCTCTCCCGACGGCTATTACACCGAAGGGGCTTACTATCAGCGTTATGCCATTTGGCCATTTGTGGTGTTTGCACAAAGCATCGATCATTGTATGCCCGAACTTGATGTCTTCCATCGTCGTGATGGAATCTTGGTAAAGGCATTAGACGCCTTGGTGCAGATGTCGTACGAAGGTGAGTTCTTCCACATCAACGATGCTCTGGAGAAAGGTCTCTCTGCGCAGGAGATGGTTTATGCTGCCAATATCATCTATGGTAAGTTTCCTGAAAACAAGTCGCTGTTGGCTGTGATGAAGAATTATCAGACTTATGTGCTACCTATAGCTGGAGGATTTATGGCGCAGCGTGACATGGCGCAGAATGCTACTTATACGCTCCAGCAGCGCAGTTGTGTGCTGAGCGACGGAAGGGATGGAAAGGATGGCGGTTTGGCCATTATTCGTCCTCGCAGTGCCCAGAACAATAGTGCCATCACGCTGAAAGCCACTTCGCAAGGCATGGGACATGGGCACTATGACAAACTGGCCATGGCTTACTATGATAATGGACACGAAATACTGACCGATTACGGGGCTTCACGATTCCTGAATATTGAGGCGAAGCATGGCGGACATTACACCAAGGAGAATAACACCTATGCGAAGCAGACCATAGCACATAACACTGTGGTGGTGGATCAGAAAACCAACTATGGCGGCAAGTTGAAGGTGGCAGAACAGTATCATGCCAATATCGTAGAGGCCGACTTCTCGCACGATGGTTGGCAGATGGTAATGGCTCGTGATACCAACGCCTACAAGGGTGTTGACATGGTACGCACCATCGTCTATGCGTCTGTTCCGTTCCTCGAAAGGCCTCTGATATGCGATGTGTTCAGATTGAAGTCTGACGAGGTGCACGACTACGATTATCCGCTGTGGTATAATGGGCATCTGGTCTCGGTCAATTATCCTTATCAGCGCAACTTAGAGCAGATGGTGCCTCTGGGTAAGAAAGCGGGTTATCAGCATCTGTGGCTTGAGGCTACAGGGCAGAATACATCATCGTCGACTTCATGCCTTACTTTCTTCAATGGCAACCGATTCTATTCGGTCAATTACGCCAGTAGTCCAGCTACTGAGTTTAAGTTTGTTGCGCTGGGAGCCAATGACCCTGATTTCAACTTGCTGCATCGTTCGGGATATATCATCCGCGAGAAAGGCAAGAAGAACCACACCTTTGCGGTTTCAATAGAAACTCATGGAGAGTATGATGTCTTGCGCGAAACCTCTCGCGATCTCATCACCTCCTGCGAGAAACTGGAGATTCTGTTTGAGGACGACTCTCAGTTGGTGTTGCATGGTGTGTATGCTGGTCACGACCTCTTCTTGCTGTTGGCTGACGATGAGGCTCAGGAACATACCGTACAGGTAGGCAACAAGACATTCCGATGGAGTGGAAGAGTAGATATTCAATATAATCATTAATAATACGAAAAGATATGAAAACAAAAAGTGAAGTATTCCAGATTGCAAAGGAAATGGGATGGGAGAATCCTGGTCCTGGTATCAAGCGTCAGATTATGGGTTATGATGGCCAGCTGATGATGGTAAAGGTGGTTTTCGAAGAGGGAGCCGTAGGCACCATGCACGAACATTACCACAGTCAGGCTACTTATGTTGCCAGCGGTAAGTTTGAACTTACCATTGGCAAGGAGAAGCGCATTTTGGAGGCTGGCGATGGCTACTATGTGGCTCCTGACGTTCTGCATGGTTGTGTGTGCCTGGAAGCTGGCATATTGATAGATACATTTAGCCCCATGAGAGCTGACTTCTTAAAGTAATAAGCACATGAAGATAAAAGGATTGCGATGGTATATCATTGGGCTTATCATGGTGATAACCATCATCAACTATCTGGATCGTGGCACCTTGAACTATATGTGGGTGGCCAATATCGATTACGAACTGGCGACGCAGCAACCCGTCGACATGGGCTCGAATGTGGCTGTGAAAACAGATAAGGGCTATCGCCTTTTCTCTACTTGCGGCGATGAAATGTTTGTAGAGGAGGGCAGTGTAACCGTCAAGCAGAAAGGGGATGCCACGGTAGTTACCAACAAGGAGGGAATAGCCATCGACCTGGGACTCATCGATCGCAATGATCCTGACTCTTCGATGAAGGCTAAAGATATCTTGGGTGTCATCACCATCTTCTTTATGATAGCCTATGGCATCAGTCAGCTGGTTTCGGGCAGATTGTATGACAAGGTGGGCTGCCGTAAGGGATTCTTTGGTAGCGTGCTGGTATGGGGATTGGCAGATGCTTTGGCTGCACTGTCTACGGGTAAGTTCTCGCTCACGGCTTTCCGCATGATGCTCGGACTGGGCGAGGCAGGACCTTGGCCTGGCACGACAAAGAGCAATGCAGAATGGTTTCCACAGAAGGAGCGTGCTTTTGCGCAGGGCCTTTTCGGTGCGGCAGCCTCCATTGGTAGCATCATTGCTCCGGTGTTCATCCTGATGCTCTTTATCAGCTTCGGTTGGAAGGTCACCTTTATCTGCGTAGGTTCGTTGGGCTTGTTGTGGCTCATTCCATGGCTCGTCATCAACAAGAAGGGTCCTAAGGAGCATCCATGGATTACGGAAGAGGAGCGCCATTACATCTTGAGTAATCAACCCGAGAAAGAGCCTCAAGTCGATGCTCATTCCAAGACCTGGGGCGAGTTGCTGAGCGAAAGAAAGAACTGGTCGGTCATCTTGGGACGTTTCTTCCTGGATCCTATCTGGTGGATGTTTGTAACCTTCTTGCCGCTTTATCTGGCTGATGTCTTCCACCTTAATATTAAAGAGGTGGCTTTCTCGGCATGGGTTCCTTATGTAGGTGCTGCGCTGGGAAGCATCGTGGGTGGATGGTATTCGGGCTGGCTTATCAGCCGCGGTCATACCGTCAACTACGCTCGCAAGAATGCCATCTTGGTGGGTGGAGCCATCATCATTCCTTCCATCATCTTGGCCATCATGTCTTCTTCTGCTGTCTTGGCTGTGGTATGGATGGCATTCGTGCTGGGTGGATTCCAGTTCTTTATGACCAATCTGCAAACCATTCCGAGCGACTTGCATCGTGGTAGGAATGTCGGCTCGTTGGCAGGACTGGGTGGCGCCTCTGCCGTACTGGGCACAATCTTGGCTATCTTGTTCTCCAGCTATATCACCAACTGGGCTGTGTTGTTCAGCTTGTTGGGAGCATTGGTGCCATTGTCTTGGATAGCCATCTTCCTTTCGGTGGGTGAAATCAAACAAATAGATAAATAAAATATATACAAATAACAAAATCATTCAATTATTATGAAAAGATTTGAAAACAAAGTAGCCATCGTTACAGGTGGTTCAAGAGACTTAGGTAGAGCAGTATCTGTTCAGTTGGCAGCTGAGGGCGCCAAGGTTTGTGTGAACTATTTTGGTAGCGAGGCAGCAGCCAAAGAGACTGCTGAGCTGATTGCCCAGGTGGGTGGTGAGTGCATCCTTGTCAAGGGCGACATGACCAAGGTGGCTGACGTGAAGAATCTTGTGGCTGAGACTCAGAAAGCATTCGGCGAGAAGATTGATGTCTTGGTAAACGTGGTTGGCGGTATGGTTGGCCGTAAGAAGATAGCCGAGCAAGAAGACGACTGGTACGACATCGTGATGGATGTCAACATGCGCTCTGTATGGTTGGCTACTCGTGCCGTAGTTCCATTCATGACAGCAGGTGCTTCTATCGTCAACTTCTCTTCTTTGGCTGCTCGTGATGGTGGTGGTGCAGGTGCTTCGCTCTATGCTACATCTAAGGCTGCTGTTTCTACCTTTACTCGTTCTATGGCCAAGGAACTGGGTCCTGACGGAATCCGTGTCAATGCTGTTTGTCCTGGTACGATAGCTACCTCTTTCCACGACATCTTCAATACTCCTGAGAATCGTGAGCGTATGAAAGGCAACTATCCTCTCCGTCGTGAGGGACAGGCTGATGAAGTGGCCGACTTGGTTTGCTACTTGGCAAGCGATGAGGCTTCTTACATCACTGGTGCCAACATTGATATCAATGGTGGTGTTTTCTTCTCATAAAAAACACTTCGTTACTTTATGAGAAAACTCATAGTTTTACTGGTCTTTGCAGGGGCTTTGGTCTCTGCAAAGGCTCAGATTTTGCCTCTTGACAAGCAACGTCTGGCTGCTCTTAAAGAGGCTTATCTGCATAACAATGAGCAGGCTGTCAAAATGGTTGGTTCCTATGAGGTGATGGCTGTCAAACTGATGAAGGATAAGGCTCCTACTGTCAAGTCGAAGATTCTGCCTCCCTCTAATGACGCTCGTGATTACATCTCTTTGTCTCGTTACTGGTGGCCCGATTCTACTAAGAAGGACGGACTCCCTTATGTGAGACATGATGGTAAGGTGAATCCCGAAATCGACTCGTATATGAGCGAAAAAGCCATGGTGAGAATGGCCAATGCCGTAGACTGCTTGTCGTTGCTTTATTATGTCACAGGCAAGAGCCTGTATGCCGAACATTGTGCTCGTTATCTGCGTGCATGGTTTACCGACAGCGTTACGGGTATGAATCCCAATATGGTTTATTCGCAAATCATACCAGGACGCACCAAGCTTCGTGGCACAGGTATACTCGATGCTCGCCATGCTTGTCGTGCTCTGTGTATGTCGGCTCTCATCAAGGATTATGCTGGATGGACAGAGCAAGATCAGACGCAACTCACAGAATGGGGAAAGGCTTTCCTGTATTGGCTGGAGCACAGCACACAGGGACTAATGGAACGTAGAGCCAAGAACAATCATGGATTGTGGTTTGATGTGACACACATGGAACTTTTAGCTTTCTTGGGTTACGAAAATCGCATCAGGGAAGTGCTGCGTGATGACTTCATGCAGAAACTCAACAACCAGATAGCTGAAGATGGTTCGCTGCCACAGGAGTTGGCTCGCACCTTGTCTTTGCATTATTCCACCTTTGTGTGCGAAGCTGCTTTGCAGGCTTCTTTTATAGCTGCTGGTATAGGTGAGAATCTATGGACAATGAAGACTGCTTCGCAGCGATCGTTGGCTGATGTGGTGGCTTTCTTGTTCCCTTATTACAAGGTGCCAGAGAAGTGGGCGTACAAGCAAATCAAAAAGTTTGATGCCCGACGTGCTACCCCTGTCTTGCTCGAAGCAGGAAAGGCTTTGGGAAACAAGAATTACATCAAACTGGCTTATCAGTTGGGAATGACTGGTAAGAGTGCTCTGCTGATGCCTTATTATGACGTTTCGTTCAGTCGCTAACGCTGCTTGAACGAACTTCCCTAAACATGAATGATAGACTAATAAGACTCCGAAAATGAAAAAATATGTATCTTTATTATGCTTGGTTTGTGCCATGTTTGGCACGGCCATAGGTGTGAAGGCGCAGAATCCTCAACTCACCAACCACTATGCCATGAAACTGGTGGAGGATGGACGGGGTGGCTATAAACTGTTGCAGGAAGCGCGTTATGCCAAGGCACGTATGGACATGAGTGCGCTTACCGATGTACTGGTGCCATATAAGTATGAACCACAGCGACTGACAAGAAAACTCTACAAAGGCGTAGAAACGATAGACTTCGTTTACAAGAAAGCGAATGGCTACGAACTCATTCTTTCTGTAGACAAGGCTGTTGCGGATAAGCCTACTCCTTTTATGATTTATCTGCATGGCGGTGGATGGCGCACAGGTAACAACAGTTCTTCTAAGGTCCTGTCGCAGTATCTTGCCAAACAGGCAGGAATCACGGGCGTGAGAGTGGCATATACCTTGGCGCCAAAGCCAGGAGCCAGTATACAGGTCACAATACAAGATGTGATGGATGCACTGAAATATGTGCAAAGCCATGCCAAAGAACTGAATGTAGACCCTTCTTGTTTTGGCTTTTTGGGTACATCTGCGGGAGCTCATCTGGCTGCCGTGGGTGCCATGAAGTCGCAAGCCAAACTACTGGTGGGCTATTCGGGCATCTATGATCTGCAGAAAGCTAAGATTACTGCCAAGACGAAGGATGCACAGCGCATCGCTTACTTCGACCAGCTCAATCCTAAAACGCTTGCTGCCGTGTCGCCTATCAATCTCATTCCTAAAAAGAATGTTCCTGCTTGTCTTTTCGTCTGTGGCACTTACGACTTGACGGTGGAGTGTGAGCAGAGCAAACTATTTGCTGAGGCTGTAAAGCAAAAGGGTGGCAAGACTGTGCTTGACATCTATCCTTTCTATGATCACAACTTATCGTCAAAAGGTTCTGATAAGATGGAGGAAATCTTCTTCAAATCGGTCGAATTCATCCAGAAGAATTTGAAGTGATAGAGGTCTGCTGAAAAGATGTCTTAACACCCTCAAAAAACGAAAGTACTTGCGTTGCCCATCGCAAGTACTTTCAACAGCCATCGCAAGTACTTTCATTGCCCATCGCAAGTATGTTCATTTTTTTACCCTTTTTTGTTGTAAAATAGCAATTGACTATTGACATGAAGAACGATATAAGATTTTTTATTTTGGCAGTCGTGATGTTGCCGCTGGCGGTGATGGCAGGTGAACCTGACGGAACACTTGTTGCCGACGGAAAAAGTTCTACGACCTATCAGCTGATTACATCTTCGGGCTACATGTATGAGTGTCCCGATTACTCACGCGACCATGCCTCTAAGCCTTTTCAGCACATACAACAAGTCATGGACGGGGCTCTGAATAAATATGTGTTCCAGTTTTTCATACATGCCAAGATAGACGATGACCGTGGCATCGTGAGTACTACCGACAGGCAGCGCAACGAAATCAAAACCTTCAATAAGTCGCCTGAGTCGATGATAGGTTTTGAAGGTGAAGAAATGGTCTTCAAATGGAAGTTTCTGCTACCTAAAGGATTGTTGACGACTAAAAACTTTACGCATATTCATCAGCTGAAGGGTATCGACAACAAGGCGGGAACGGCTGACGTGTCTACTCCGCTGATTACATTTACTTGTCGTACTACAGGGAGTGGACAGAAACAGAAGCAAGTGTTGCAGGTGAGACATCACGACAGGCATACGGGTGCGCTGAAGACCATGGCTGATGCCGACCTTTCATTGCTGACAGGACATTGGGTAGAGGTGACTGAAAGGGTAAGGTTTGGTGAAAATGGTCTGTATTCGGTAATTATCAATGATGTCAAGACCGGGAAACAGGTGCTTCGGGTGGATACTGAGGCTTGCGATATGTGGCGTACTGACTGTGCAGGACTTCGACCTAAATGGGGAATTTATCGTTATATAGGTGAGGATCGCTCGATGGAAAACTTTTTGCGCGACGAAGAACTCAGATTTGCTGATTTCTCTATTCAGAAAATCATGCAGTCTTCTCATATCAGCCAGCCTGTAGTGACGAGAGATTCCGGCTATAAGACTTACGATATCTTAGGGCGGCAGATGACTCAAGCGAATCGCCAAGGCCTTATTATTATAAAAGGTGGCAAATACTTTTCAAGAAAATAGCAACTTATGACAACTTGTCAGCATGCGTGTGTCAATCTTACCATTGGCACACGCTTTGTTATTATAGGTAGCGTAAACACTTAGAGATGAGGCTCCCGATAGATGCATATCTTCGGCAAACTTCCAGTTTGGGTGTTAATGAGATTTTATAACATATTAATAACGAAAAAAAAATAAAAACAAAATAATTATGGGAAAAGTAATTGGAATTGACTTGGGTACCACAAATAGTTGTGTTGCCGTTTTCGAAGGTAGCGAACCAGTTGTAATCGCTAACAGTGAAG
>USOQ01000017.1 GCA_900556395.1 Candidatus Segatella caccae
GTTTTATCAACTTCCTCTTCTTTTATACTCATTCCAATTATTAGTGGTACTTCTGCTTTTTCCGAATCTATTCCTAAAACATATCCCTGTTCATCTATTCCTATATATTTTCCACTTTCAGTTTGAATTTGAAATCTTTTACTTCTTTCTGTAATTTCAATGTCAATTCGATTTGGATAAATTTTATTCACTTTTGCTTCTTCTATCGCTCCATTTTGTTTTAATTTTACTTTTAAAACAATTCCTATTTTTGAAAATATATTATCTCCTATTTTTATTCCTGCTATTTCCATTATTTTTTCTCTTGATAATTGTGCATTTCCATTTACTGTTACTGTTTGAATTTTAAAGGTTGGTGACATTGAAAAATATGCAGAAATTCCTACTACTATAGCTATAAACAAAGTTACTACAATTTTTTTATTCTTGCAAATTTTTTATGTGGAATTTTTCTCTAAATGCATATTTTTTCGTATTTTTGCCATAGTTTTGGTAAAAAAGGCACATCAATGGTGGTAAAAACGAAAGCTTTGGTACTTCATGTGGTAAAGTTCGGTGATAATCAACTTATTGTTGATTTTCTTACCGAAGCCTTAGGTCGTTTGGCTTTTATGATTCGTATGCCAAAGTCATCAAAGTCTCGTTTGAAGCGTCAGTACTTTCAACCCATGTCGGTTCTGACATTAGAATTTGACTATCGTGCCAATGCCCGTCTGCAGCGATTGAAGGATGCAGCTATCGCTTTACCTTTTATAGATATACCTGTTTCACCCTATAAAATGTCGATGGTTATGTTTCTGTCCGAGTTTTTGTATCATACGACCAGGAATGAGCAGCAGAATGTACCTTTGTTCAATTTTGTGGTAAGCAGTTTGCAATGGTTGGATTTAGCGCAAACTGGATTTGCCAATTTTCATATTGTCTTTATGATTCGGCTTACTCTATTTCTTGGAATAGCTCCCAATGTGGAAGATGCTGAGCTTGGCGAATACTTTGACTTGATGGAGGGAAGACACGTTCGCTTTGTCCCTGCCCACTCATGGTTTCTGAATCAACAAGATTCTATCAGAATGCGCGACCTGTTGAGGCTACGTTATCAAACAATGCACCTCTACACAATGTCGCGCCAAGAGCGTAACCAATGTGTAGAGGTGATTATGAAGTACTATCGGCTGCATATGCCCGATTTCCCCGAAATGAAAACACTTCCTATCTTGCAGGAATTGTTTGTCTAAGCGAAACTGATGACTCCCTTAACAGATTCGTCGTCGTCGTCTTTCTTGTCGTTGTCTTGTTGACCAGAGGCGATGCGACGAATGTCTTCGAGAGTTTGGCGGGTGCGCTTGTAGGTAGGTGTATCTTCTACTTGCAAGATGACATCCTCGTTGTCCAAGTCTTCTGGACGGAAAAGGAAGATGTGAGGATGACGCTTGTACTGTGGTGTGTTACCGTCTGAACCATAATAGTGCTTTCTGCGGTCTTCGCGCTCAACACGTTTCTCCTCCATTTCGGCGATTCTTCTTGTTTCCTCTTCGGTATGTTTTCTAAGATGTATGTTCATACCGTCAACATCCTCAATACCAAAACCAGTTGCAAGAACAGTTACCTTCACCTTGTTGCCCAACTCTGGGTCGATGGCCAATCCCCATTTGAGTTCAAAGTCATCTCCAAAGTTGCCCATAAAGTCGTTGACATCGTTCATCTCGTCCATGGTAAGACCAGAGTTGCCTTTCTTCTCGCTGGAGAAGGCGATGCTGAGAAGTATCTTCTTAGCGTTGAAGACATCATTGTCGTTGAGCAGTGGAGAGCAGAGTGCATCTTCTATGGCTTTCTTTACTCTTCCTTCTCCCTCTCCGTAGCCTGTACTCATGATGGCAACGCCACCATCCTTTAATACAGTCTTCACATCGTTGAAGTCAAGGTTGATGAGTCCGTGTACGGTGATGATTTCAGCAATACTCTTAGCAGCGATGCTCAGTGTATCGTCAGCTTTGCCAAAAGCATCGAGAACGGCTAAGTCTGGATAGATTTGGCGCAAACGTTCATTGTTGATTACCAGTAAGGCATCTACATGCTTTGACATTTCTTCCACGCCATCGAGGGCCTGGTCGATTTTTTTTGTACCTTCGAAACGGAAGGGGATCGTAACGATACCTACTGTCAAGATGCCCAATTCTTTGCTGACTCTGGCAATGACAGGAGCGGCACCAGTACCTGTTCCGCCACCCATACCTGCAGTGATGAAGGTCATCTTGGTGCCATCGTTGAGCATATTCTTGATGTCGTCTAATGTCTCTTCAGCAGCAGCGCGAGCTTTCTCGGGTTTGTTGCCAGCACCAAGTCCTTCCTTGCCCAACTGGAGATGTACGGGCACGGGTGAGTCGTTGAGTGCTTGATTGTCTGTATTGCAAAGTACGAAACTCACGTCATGGATGCCTTCCTTGTACATGTGATTAACGGCATTGCCACCACCGCCACCTACACCAATTACCTTGATGATGCTGTTCTCTTTCTCTGGTTCTCCAAAATCCAGAATATGTGGAGTGTTATCTTGCATGATGAATATCTATATTAATTGTTTTTATCTTATATATTATAAAAGAGGTGGAATTATTCTTCTTCGGAAATGCTATCTTCAACAAATTTCTTCAAGAATCTGAAGCCTTTATGGAAAATACTCTTTTCTTTCTTTTCTTTTTTGATTCTTTCGGCTTCTTCCTCTTCAGCTTTTCTTGCTGCAGCTTCTTCCTCTTCTAACTTTTTACGAGCTTCCTCTTCTGCCTTTTGTTTCTCGGCAGCAGTGAGTACAACACCAGTTCCTACAGTCTCGTTAGGATTTCTTGCAACCTTGTGCACCTCGTTGTTGGTGGTGTGGTTCTCTTGATTGTTGAAAAGGTCTGTGCTGATTTCGTCGCCAGCGCAGTTCATATTGCCCTTAGCCAACAATCCCAATACGGTGTTCATTGTTCCATCGTGGTTGGTATATCTTGGGTCTTTTGAGTTGACGGTCTGGTTGATGAACTTGGCAATGCGTATTTTGTCGATGTGTGTATGCAGTTTGAATGCCTTGCCCATTTCAGGCATGTTGCTTCCACCACCTGTGAGGATGATGCCTCCCAAGAGTTTGTCGGCATATTCGGCAGGAACCTGGAACCATACATTTTCGATAATTTCCTCAACACGCGCTTCTACAATCTCGATAAACTTCTTGCTCTCCACAACGCGATCTTTATCTATGGAGTAGTTGAGTGTAGGGTCAATGCTGCTATTTTCTGTATATGCTTTGGCGTATTTCAACTTCATCTTCTCTGCGTCCTGTTCTTCGATTTGCAGAGAGGTGATGTCTTTAGTGATGTTGTTGCTTCCGAGAGGGATCACAGACAGGTGTCTTAATATGCCTTTGCTATAGACAGAAACGGTAGTGGTGTCTGCACCTAAGTCTACGAGCATACAGCCAGCTCTCTTTTCCGAGTCGGTAAGAATATGGTCGGCAAGAGCCAAAGGTGCGAGATACATTTCTGCGATAGAGATGTGAGCATTCTCGAAACAAGTGTTGATGTTGTTGTAGAATGTCTTACGCCACAGAATGTTCAAGAAGATGCCCTCAAGGTGAGAACATTGAATGCCAACAGGTTCGAGCTGATGCTGACTGTCTATCTTGTATTCTTGGGTGATGGCATCTAAAATCTCCTGGTCAGGATAGGTCATGTTACGATTGATGTCCATCAGCTCGTTGATCATATCTTGTGAGATGATGGTGTGCTCAGGAAGGTCTTTTACGATTACATTCTTGATGCTACGGATAGAACGACCTCCTACACCTACATATACTTGTCGGATATCTTGTTTCAGTGTTACCTTTAACTTCTTGATGATGTTTGTCAGGCAAACACATGTTTGGTTGATGTTGTATATTACACCTTTTCTGATGCAAGAAGATGAATCTTCCTCCACGGTGGCAAGGACCGTGATGCTCCCATCAAGGTTCTTTTGACCTGCTATACCTGTCATCTTAGATGACCCAAGTTCTATTGCTACGATAAATTCCTTTGGCATAGTTGTATATTATTTATCAATCTATTTTTAATTTGCTGTTTTGGTAATATTCCTCTTCTTACAGATAATCTGATTGTCAAATTCGATATTGACATAAGAGTATTTGTTCCAGCCTGCCTGGGAGAGTCCATATTTGTAGAATTTTTCCAATCTGTCCATTTTCTTGTTGACAAACTGGTTGATGAGTTGCTCTCTTTTTGTCTTCGAATGATTCTCGGGTAGGTTACCTATATATATAATGTGATTTCCTACTCTGGGGACCAGTTCAATACTTTTGTCGGGCAAAACGTTAATCTGTTCGATTTGGTTTCTCCACAATTCGTTTACCATGAGCGCTTTGCTGAGGAGAGAAATGTAGTTTTGTGCATACCATTTATTGATATGTCCTGTTGCCACAATGAGGTCGCTTGTATACTTAGTATTGGGCATTACTTGATAGTGATCATCGATATAGTAATCCTCATTGTTGATACTCTTTATTCTCACAATCGGCATACGCTGGGTAAGATGAATATCTACAAGCCCATTTTCTGTCTTATAGCATTCTGCTGTCTTAACGAAAGGGCTGGTCTTCAGTGTCTCCTCTATCTTTCGTGCACTGATGTCGTTCATCTTCTTTCTCAGAGGGTATAGTTGCTTTGTCTCTAACCTTTTCTTGATTTCTTGAGCGTTCAGGAAGCCATTTGTTATCTCGTCTTGTATCTGGATGTTTACCTTGGTGCAAACCTTTTTGCTTTCATCAGGCTTATTGAACTTGGTGATAGCAAAGGTCAGGTAAACTCCGAGCACGAGGTCGAGCATGATAATGATGGTCTTCTTCCAATTGATGCGCATTATAATTTTTCCTTTAGAATTTTTTCTATTTGTGGAACATAGTTGTCCAAGTCGCCAGCTCCCAGTATGACGAGAACATCGAAGTCTCTGTTCTTTACCAGTTCAAGCACGTCTTCTTTGTGAATCATGCTCTTTTCTACTCCAGGTTTTAGGTTGTCGTAGATGAGCTTAGAGGTAACACCAGGAATGGGTTGTTCTCTTGCTGGGTAAATGTCGCAAAGGATAACTTCGTCGAGCAAGCTCAGACTGTCAGCAAAGTCCTTATAGAAATCTCTCGTTCGAGTGTACAGATGAGGTTGGAAGATGGCTGTAATCTTGCGATCTTTGTATAGTTCGCTCAGACTTTTTGCACTTTGATAGATTTCCTTAGGATGGTGAGCATAGTCAGAAAGCAAAACCAGTTTGTCGGTCTTAATCTTAAAGTCAAATCGGCGAACCACACCTTCGTATGTCTTTATGCCCTGTCGCAACTCTTCGGCTGTGCAACCATTAAGTTGAGCCATGGCCATGGCAGCGACACTATTCTCGATGTTGATAGGAATGGGTTGTCCCAATTCGATGTGGTTGACATTCTGTATGGGAGAAATGAAGTCGAATGTGATTTCACCATTCTCTATCTTGATGTTCTCGGCATGGAAGTCACCTTCGTTGAGACTATATTCATACACGCGAACACCCTCTTGTACATGTTGCTTCATTTCCAAGTTTTTGTGGATGATGAGAGCACCTCCTGGCTGTATGAGTTCTGTATAGTGGCGGAAACTCTCCAGATAAGCTTCTTTCGTTCCGTAGATGTCCAAGTGGTCAGGGTCAGTAGAAGTGATGACACTCATCCATGGGCGGAGCCAGTGGAAGCTACGGTCGAACTCGTCAGCTTCTATGACTACATAGTCGCTCTTGTCGGACAAAATGTAGTTGGTGCCATAATTTTTAGAGATACCACCAAGGAATGCGTTGCAGTCGATATGGCTTTCGTGCATGATGTGTGCACACATCGTTGAGGTACTTGTCTTTCCGTGAGTACCAGCCACACAGAGGCCCTTGTGGGTGCGTGTGAGGGTTCCTAACACTTGAGCACGTTTCTCTATGGTGAATCCGTTCTGCTGGAAGTAAACCAACTCTTTATGTGTTGCAGGGATGGCTGGAGTATAGATGATGAGTGTCGTGGCAGCATCCTTGCAAGCAGCAGGGATCTGCTCTACATCCTCTTCGTAGTGAATGAGCATGCCTTCCTTCTCCAATTCGTGTGTGAGGACAGAAGGCGTCTTGTCGTATCCTGCTACTACCAATCCTTTCTTGATGAAATATCTGGCGATGGCACTCATACCGATGCCGCCAGCTCCAACGAAATATACTGATTTGATATCTTTGATTTCCATTATCTTGTTGCTAATTTGATGACTTCGTCGGCGATAACGTCGGCAGAGTTCTTAAGTCCTAATTTCTTGATGTTTTCACTCATAGAGGCCATTTTGCTTGCATCTCCTACGATTTCTATCGCCTTTTGGATGAGTACTTTTGGCGCATCAGCGTCTTTGACATAGATGGCTGCATCCTTGTTGACCAGTGCCATAGCATTCTTTGTTTGGTGGTCTTCTGCTACATTGGGGCTTGGTACCAAGATAACGGGTTTCCCAATGAGGCAGAACTCACTGATGCTGCTGGCGCCAGCACGACTGATGACGAGGTCGGCAGCTTTGTAGGCAGCACCCATGTCGCTGATGAAGTCAGTAACATGCAGCATGGGTAGGTCTTTGTCCTTGAGTTGGTTGACGATGTCTTCGTGATAGAATTTACCTGTCTGCCAAATAAATTGTACACCACTTTTCTCTATGAGGTCTAAGTTTTGTAAGACGCTTTCATTGACGGTTCTTGCGCCTAAGCTACCTCCTACGAGTAAGATGGTCTTCTTCTCTGGTGCGAGGTTGAACATAGAGCGAGCCTCCTCAACAGATAGTGTTGTGTCAAGAACATTCTGTCTTACAGGGTTGCCTGTCATGATGATCTTGTCTGCTGGAAAGAAACGTTCCATTCCTTCATACGCCACGCATATCTTTTGAGCTTTTTTGGCCAGCAACTTGTTGGTGACGCCAGCATATGAGTTTTGTTCTTGGATAAGGCATGGTATGCCCTTCTTGGAACATACATTAAGGGTAGGACCGCTTGCGTAGCCTCCCACGCCGACAGCAGCCATTGGCTTAAAATCTTTAATGATTTTCTTAGCCATTCTTTGGCTTTTCCAGATTCTGAAAAGTACAGCGAAGTTCTTGAGCAAGTGTTTGCGGTCGAAGCCGCAAATGGGCAAGCCTTTGATCTCGTATCCAGCTGCAGGGACACGTTGCATTTCCATTCTGCCTTTAGCCCCAACGAATAGTATTTTTGCGTCAGGACGTTTTGCCTTGATGGCATTGGCTATTGATACGGCGGGGAAGATATGTCCACCTGTTCCGCCACCGCTAATGATAATTCTTAGCTCGTTATTCATAATTTTTTCAGTTTCTATCGCAAAGGTAAGTAAAAAAATCCATTTTGTGGCATTTTTTTATTTAAAAAGTAATTCTTTTTTATGCTGCTACCATTTTAGGGTCTTTGGCATCGTCTTCTGTGGGTTCTTTCTTCTTAGCCGTTCTGCTAATACTGAGGATGATACCCACATACATACAGTTGATGACGGAGGAAGTTCCGCCTCGGCTGATGAGCGGGAGTGGCTGACCTGTCACGGGAGCGAGTCCTACAGCAACAGCCATATTGAAGAGGGCCTGTGTTACGAGCAAAATGGCTAATCCCATGGCAAAGAACGCAGGGAAGTTGTTCTCACATCGGTTGGCGATTCTTCCTGTTCTGAAGAGCAAGATGATGTAGAGTAGTGCAACGAAGAATCCTCCAATGACTCCCATCTCCTCAATGATGATGGCGTAGATGAAGTCGGAGAAAGCTTGAGACAGAAAGTCTCGTTCCACAGAGTTGCCCGGTCCTTTTCCCATCAGGTTGGAGGAGGCTATTGCAATATTGGCATGAGCCACCTGTGCGTCTTTGTCGAGGTCGACATCTTCGGGTGCTACAGGTGTTGTATCAAAGAAGTGGTCGATACGAGCTTTCCAAGTGTCCAAACGGTGGAACATCTTTTGCACCGTGCTCTTCTTTTCAGGTTGTGTTGTCACTTGCTCGGTGAAGGTCTCGCTGGCTTGTTTCTCTTTACTTTCGTCTTTTCCGACCAACAGGACAGTAGAGATAAAGAATACGACCACAAGCATAGCCACTCCCAAGAGTTTGCCAATGAGTTTGCCAGGTACTCTTCCTATGAACATCATAAAGAAGATGGTAATTCCCAATAGAATAGCTGTAGACATATTCTCGAGCATGATGGGGAAAATCATGATACCACTGATAGTGAGCGTGTATTTGAAAGCTCGCTTGTCGGCTCCGTTCTCGCTCTGCATAGCACTAAGAATCTGTGCCACAGCCAGTACCAATGTGCCTTTGGCAATCTCTGATGGCTGGAACTGGATACCAATGAAGTTGATCCATCTGGAGGCTCCATTCGTAGATTGTCCTGCCAAGATGACCCATCCCAGCATCGCCAAAGAGAATAAAATCATGAAAGGTGTTACAATCTTAAAATACTTACATTTGACTTTCAGCATGCAAATCATGACGAAAACACCAAATGCCAAGATGAGAATATGTCTGATGACTGGTGCCATGAAGTTTCCGCTCTTGTATGATAGCGTACTTGAGGCAGAGTATACCTCAATGATGCTAATCATGCAAAGAAAGAAAAACACCATCCAGATGACTTTGTCTCCCTTGAATATGTTGCCGATTGTCTTATTGCTCATTTCTCTATTTCTCTTTTTTTGTCTTCTTGCCTTCTTTTTTTCTTCTTCTTGACTTTTAGCCTCTTGTCTTTTCTTATAGTTGTCTTGCGAGAGTTTTGAATTGTTCACCTCTGTCTTCCATGTTCTTGAAAAGATCGAAGCTTGCACAGCAAGGACTTAGCAGAACGGTATCGCCTTCTTTTGCCATTTTGTGGCAAGCTGCAATACAGTCTTTCATGCTGTGGGTGTCGCATACCGGAATGCCGAGATGGTCGAAAGAGTCGTGCAATTTTTGGTTGTCAGCTCCTAAGTATACCAGGCCTACGCACTTTTCTTTTACCAATTCGGTGATGTGGCTATAGTCATTGCCCTTGTCTTTACCTCCTAATATCAAGATTGTAGGAGTCTTCATACTCTCAAGTGCATACCAGCAAGCGTCTACATTGGTGGCCTTAGAGTCGTTGATATATTGCACACCATTCACCTTGCACACTTTCTCCAGGCGATGCTCCACACCGGGGAAGTCGCCTAAGCTCTTGCGAATTGTAGCTTTGTCTATTCCTGCAATATGGCATGCGAGCCCAGCAGCCAGACTGTTGTAGATGTTGTGTTTGCCTGTCAGACTCAATTCGTCTTCGCGCATGGTGAAAGATGAAGGGTAATCGAGCTGGTAATTGCCATTTTCGATGTATCCTACGCAGCCGTCTTCTTTGTTTTCGGCGAAGGGGCATACTTTCGACTTCAGATTGTATTTCCCAATCTCTTTCTTGATGATAGGATCGTCATTCCAGTAGATAAAGCAGTCCTCTTCTGTCTGATTCTGCGTGATGCGCATCTTGGCATCTGTATAGTTCTGCATACAGAAGTCATATCGGTCGAGGTGGTCGGGAGTGATGTTGAGCAGAATGGCGATGTTGGCTCGGAACTTGTACATATTATCGAGTTGGAAGCTACTCAACTCAATGATGTAATACTTGTGGGGCTCTTCTGCAACCTGTAAAGCCAAACTGTTTCCGATGTTGC
Source organism: Candidatus Segatella caccae (assembly GCA_900556395.1). Taxonomy (GTDB): domain Bacteria; phylum Bacteroidota; class Bacteroidia; order Bacteroidales; family Bacteroidaceae; genus Prevotella; species Prevotella caccae. The sequence continues at coordinate 9,732 of USOQ01000017.1, forward strand.
CTGCCAAGCCTGCATCTATTCCGGCAGCCTTGAAGATGTGATATATGAGCGACGTTGTCGTTGTCTTGCCATTGCTACCAGTGATGCATACCATCTTTGCATCGGTGTATCGTGCTGCAAACTCTATCTCGCTGATGATAGGAGTGCCTTGTGCCATGAGTTTCTGAATCATGGGAGCCTCCTTAGGAATGCCAGGACTCTTGATGATTTCGTTGGCATTCAGAATCTTTTCTTCAGTGTGATGTCCTTCTTCCCATTCTATCTGGTGCTCATCGAGCAGTTTCTTGTATTTGTCTTTGATTTTTGACATGTCGGATACAAAAACGTCGAATCCCTCTTTCTTGGCGAGTACAGCGGCTCCTGCACCGCTCTCGCCAGCACCTAAAATTACAATTCTACTCATTTGGTTTTATTTTTATCTAATCTTCAATGTTATAATTGTCATGGCTGCAAGTATGATGGTGATAATCCAGAAACGGATGGTTATTTTCGATTCGTGGATAGCGCCATGTGGCTTTTTGATAAGATACTTGCATTCTGGATCGAGCTGGCAATCCTGCGTTCTGAAATTGTCGTGTATAGGAGTACGCTTAAAGATACGCTGCTTGATACCTTTGCGTTTGCCCAGTTTGTAATAGTACACCTGTACGATGACGCTGAGGCTCTCTACAAAGAAAATGCCGCAGAGGATGGGCAACATCAACTCTTTGTGGATGATGATGGCGCCCACTGCAATGATACCTCCGATAGTCAGCGAACCTGTGTCGCCCATGAATACCTGAGCGGGGTAAGCATTGTACCACAGGAAGCCGATGAGTGCACCAATAAACGCACAGAAGAAGACTACAAGCTCTTCTGAACCAGGGATGTACATGATATTGAGATAAGCTGCGTATTGAATGTGCGAGGAGACGTAGGCAAAAATACCTAAGGCAACACCAATGATGGCAGAGTTGCCTGCACACATACCATCCATACCATCGTTGAGGTTGGCACCATTGGAGACAGCTGTTACTACAAAGATGGTCATGAGAACAAAGAGAATCCATCCTGCGGCAGTCTTATATTTCCCGCAGAATCCCATGATACGCGAATAGTCCAGATTGTGTCCTTTGATAAACGGAATGGTTGTCTTAAGCGACTTGGTAGATTCGGCTCGGTGTTTTACCACCATTTCTTGACCTTGGCGCTCGATGGCTAAGTTTTCGTTCATCTTGACATCGGGAGAGGCCCAGAGTACCAACCCCACGATGAGTCCGATACCCAATTGTCCTACGATTTTATATTTCCCTTTAAGACCCTCCTTGTCGCGCTTGAAGATCTTGATGAAGTCGTCCATTCCTCCTAAGAATCCCAACCAAACGGTTGTGATGAGCATTAAGATCAAGTAAATGTTGCGAAGTCTACCCAGTAGGAGAACGGGTATTAATATAGCCATGATGATAATGATGCCACCCATCGAAGGAACGCCAATCTTCTTAACACCGAAGGGGTCGATGGAAGCATCACGTTGAGTCTCAGTTATCTGCTTGCTCTTGAGATATTTGATGAATTTTTCACCAAACCATGCAGAGATAACTAAAGATAAAATAAGGGCTAAGAGGGCTCGGAAAGAAATGTAGCCCCACATATGGGAACCAGAGATGCCCCATTGCTCTAAAAATCTAAAGAGATAGTATAACATTTTCTTTTTTTGTTTTTGTCAAGAGTGATAGAATGAATCCTCTATTTGTTTAGAAACTTACTCTTGCTGATTTTTTATTTGTTCTCTATACCGAAGATGTTGCGAATCACCTCCTTGTCATCAAAGTGATGCTTCACGCCCTTGATTTCTTGATAATCCTCGTGACCTTTACCAGCAACAAGGATTACGTCACCTTTTTGAGCCATCATACATGCTGTGCGTATTGCTTCCTTACGATCAACGATGCTGATGACCTTCTTCATCTGTTGTGCGTTGAGACCAGCCAGCATGTCGTTGATGATTTCTTGTGGCTCCTCGAAACGGGGGTTGTCGCTGGTGATGATAACCTTGTCGCTCTGTTTTACAGCTTCTTGTGCCATAAGAGGACGCTTGCCTTTGTCGCGATTTCCACCAGCACCACAAACGGTGATGACTTCTCCCTTGCCATTGAGAACCTCATGGATGGCGTTGAGCACGTTTTCGAGAGCATCGGGGGTGTGGGCGTAGTCAACGATGGCAGTATAACCCTCGGGTGACTGGATGGGCTCCAGTCGTCCGTTCACGCTGTGTAGCGTGCTTAATACCACAAGTACGTCTTCTGGTTTCTTGCCCAACATGATGGCTGCACCATATACAGCGAGCAAGTTGGATACATTGAATTTGCCAATAAATTGTACACCTACCTCACGGCCATCAATATCTAAGTACATTCCACCGAAATGGCACTCTAAGATTTTGGCTTTGAAGTCGGCCATACTGCGTGTAGAGTATGTTTTAATGGTAGCCTTGGTGTTTTGCACCATGACCATGCCGTTCTTGTCGTCAGCATTTGTGATGGCAAAGGCTGTCTTAGGGAGCTCGTCGAAGAATGCTTTCTTGGCATTGCGATAGTTCTCGAATGTCTTGTGATAGTCGAGATGGTCGCGTGTCAGATTGGTAAAGATACCGCCAACGAAAGTAAGACCGCCAATACGTTTTTGAGCTATGGCATGTGATGAACACTCCATAAAAGCATATTCGCATCCTGCCTCTACCATCTTACTCAACAGAAGGTTGAGTTCTATAGGGTCGGGAGTAGTATGGTCTGCAGGGATAGCTTCGCCCTCGATGTAGTTGCATACTGTTGATAGCAAACCGCATTTGTGACCAAACTTGCGGAACATATTATATAATAAGGTGGCAATGGTAGTCTTACCATTTGTTCCTGTTACGCCGACCAGCTTTAACTTTTTGGAAGGCTCACCATAAAACAGAGTGGCGACTTTGCCTACAGCGTCTTCTGTAGATACTACTTTCACATAGGTAACGCCCTCTGCCTTTTCTTCGGGTAACTCTTCGCAAAGAATAGATTTGGCGCCTAACTCAATCGCTTTGGGTATGAATTTGTGTCCATCTACCTGCGTTCCCCTCATGGCAACGAACAAATGGCTATCTTTGATTTTTCGAGAGTCAATGTTCACTCCTGTAACCTCGGTCTCAACATGGCCTACAATCTCGATAGGCTGAATGTTCTTGAGTAAATCTTGTAGTTTCATATTCTGTTTCTTTGAATTTGCTATACATTATTATATATTATAGGTCTAGCATGAGTGTGCAGACCTGTCCCTTTTGGATGCGAGTGCCAGGCACTAAGCTCTGCTTTACCACTTTTCCACGACCATAAATCTTGGTCTTTATACCTCTGCTTTCCATCATAAAGATGGCGTCTCTTGCTCCCATACCTGAGACATCAGGAATAGCATTCTTACTATACTGTTTCTCCTTGATGAGCCTTACCTTCTTTTGACCTTCCTTTTCTGCCTTTCCCCATATCGGGTTGCCGTTCATGTAGCTGCCCGACCAGGATGTTGATGTTGGGATGCCTAAGTGTGTCAAGACATAGTCGGCAGCCATCACGTTACCCGTTTTTACATCGGGAAGGAAGATAGACGTGGAGTCGCAAGCATCTTTCACGTCGAGTTTCAGGCTCTGAGCCATGATGCCTTCTGCTATCTCGTGGAAGACTTTTCCACTCATCATGCCACCTGATGCAGGAAGTCCTGACTTTTGGATGCAGACGATGCAACTATATTGAGGAGCATCGGCAGGGAAAAAGCCTGCAAAGCTGACAAGATAGTTGGTGCCACCACTTTTGTATCCTCCTGCACCCTTAGATATTTGGGCAGTACCTGTCTTGCCTGCTACTTTGAAGTTGGGCGAGCCTGCTGTACGTCCCAGACCTACACTGACCACTTGCTCCAGAATAGTCTGCATCTCTTTGATGCTTTTCTCTTTAGCTATCTGTGGACGGATGACTTCTACAGGGAACTCTTTGATGGTCTCGCCATTCTTTACTACTTTGGTGACAAAGCGAGGCCGAACCATCTTACCATTGTTGGCAACAGCGTTGTAGAAGGTAAGTGTACTGATAGGTGGTACCTGGGTTTCGTAGCCGATACTCATCCAGGGTAGGGCAGTCTTACTCCAATTGACATATTGCCCACGGCTATTCTTGCGGGGCATGCGGATGATAGCTGGTGTAGAACCCACCAAAGGAATCTTTAGGTTATCTCTTAGTCCGAGACGCTCTATACCCTTGATAAACTTTTCTGGATTCTTGCGGTAATGGTCGTCTATGATGCGACTAACACCAATGTTGGAACTGTACCATAGCGTCTGCGGCAGTGTGAGCATTCCATAGCCGCCTTTGCGCCAGTTGTGGTCCTTCATGTCTCTACCATACATATTCCAAACGCCATTACCTGTCTCTACTCTGCACAAGGTGTCGACTACACCATCGTCCAGAGCTACCAACAGAGATGCGGGCTTGAATACCGAGCCAGGTTCCAGCAAATCGCTTACTGCGTGGTTTCTTACTTCTCTATATTGCCCGTCTTCACATTTCTCTAAGTTGACAATGGCTTTAATGTCTCCCGTCTGAACTTCCATGACGATGGCTACACCCACGTTACCATTGATGTCTCTTAACTCTTGCTCTAACGAACGTTCTGCCAAGTCTTGCATACTCACGTTGATGGTGGTAACAATGTCGGCACCATCAATAGGCGGTGTGTCGGTGATGCTAAGGTATTTGTTGAGTACCTTTTTGCGTTGTACGAGACCATTGGTGCCTCTCAAGATAGAGTCGTATGACAGCTCCAGTCCGAAGCGGGCAGTGTCTTTTGCACCAAACATAGCACCGATGGTGCGGCCTGCCAGTTCTCCAAATCCACGTGTGCGGGCATTGTATTCATCCCAATGAAAGCCACTCTTGTATTTTTCCAAGTTGAAAATAGGTAAGGCCTTCACTTCGGTGAACGTATTGTAGTTGATGCGATATGGGTATATGGACCAGTGACGGCTTTGCTTCTTGCGTCCCTCGTCAAGATGTCGTTTGAATTCTGTGAATGTCTGACTTGGGAATATCTTATGAAGTCCCATACAGATAGAGTCTTCTTTGACATCCCATAGCGAGTCGTTGCCTGCCTCTTTGAGGGCCTTGAAGTCCATGAAGAGTTTATATTCTGGTAATGAACTTGCCATGAGTTGGCCGTCGCAACTCAAGATGTTGCCTCGAGTGGGTTTTACCGTTACTGAGTCTTTCTTCTGACGTTGAGCCACCTTCATCCAATAGTCACGCTTAGCTGTTGCTATGTATATGGATTTTCCAACAATACAGAGGGATAGCAGCGTCATTCCGATGGCGATGGCGCTGTATCGTGGTATAACTTTCTTGTTGTCAAATTTACTCATTTTCTGGTACGTTTATGATGTATGGAGGCTGGGTGGCGATGTGCAGAATGCTGTCTTTGTTGTTTTGCAACATCTTGAGCACATTGCTTTCTCGGCTTCTTTCTGTTATCTGACTACTACTTGATAGGGCCTTGTATTTAGCATTCTGCAGTTCTTTCTGCAATTTGTCGAGTTCTATAAGGTCCTGTTGTATGCTATATCGGTTGGAGATGTATATGATGATAAAGAACACAACCAGCACAATGAGCCATATCTGACGACGTATGACTTGTGCCGTCAAGATGTCTCCACCTAAGATTTTTCTTAGTGTGAAGCTTGACGAGAGTGGTGCTTCGTCTTCGATGGCTTGTTTGGCGATAGCTTCCTTCAGCGACTCCTCATGCACATCTTCCGTTTGAGGGGCTTTCTGCTCCTGAACTTTGGGGGGCTCTTGGGGCGTAGACATCTCGGTGGGCTTATTGTCGGCTTTAGCTTCCAAGTCTTCGTTTATGGCTTTTTCTTTCATTTCTTTTCTGCAATTCTTAGTTTGGCGCTACGGCTTCTTGGATTTCTTTCTTGTTCCTCAGAATCGGGTATGATAACCTTGTTGTTGATGAGTCTGAAAGGAGATTCGATTCTTCCAAAGAAGTCTTGCACAACTTTTCCTTCGGGGTTTCCTGTTTTCATCACGTTTTTCACGATTCTGTCTTCCAGAGAGTGGTAGGTAATCACCGAAAGCCTTCCGCCTGGCTTCAGAACCTCTGTTGCAGCTTTGAGCATTTCTCTCAAGGCGTCCATCTCGTGATTCACTTCTATGCGAAGCGCCTGAAATAGTTTTGCCATATCTTTTTTCTCGCGCTCTCGTTTGAAGAAAGGCTCCACTACCTGTATGAAGTCGGTGGTGGTTTCTATTTTTTTGCTGGCTCTTGCCTTGATGATGGCTCCTGCTATGCGTCTGGCGTTGCGCATTTCTCCATATAGGTAGAAGATGTCGGCAAGTGCTTCCTCTTCGTATTCATTAACGATATCGGCAGCTGTCTTGCCTGCTCTCTTGTTCATTCTCATGTCGAGCGGTGAATCGAAACGGAATGAGAAACCACGGCTCTCGTCGTCGAAGTGATGGCTGGATACTCCTAAGTCGGCAAGCAGACCATCAATGCCTTCTACTCCATAGTAGCGCATCCAGTTCTTTAGGTATCTAAAGTTAGAGCAAACAAAGGTAAAGTGGTCGTTGGGGATGACATTCTGCTCCGCATCGGCGTCTTGGTCGAAGCTATATAAGTGCCCGTTGCCGGTGATGCGTGAAAGTATCTCCTTGGAGTGTCCTCCTCCTCCGAAAGTTACGTCTACGTAAATGCCTCCTGTTTGTATGGACAGACCATCTACGCTTTCTTTCAGCAGTACGGGAACGTGGTATGTGTTGTTGTCATTAAATCGCATGTGTACCTATTTAAATAAGAATTCGGGTTCAAAGGTACATAAAAATCCTCAGAACTGTTTACTTTTCCTTGCAAAATTTTAAAAACTTAATAAAATGAGGGTTCTTTTCTTTTTGCTGTGTTCGTTTGATGTCTTTGCTACTGATATGGCTAAAGGATGCTTATTGCTTAAAATGATAAGCCAAAAGGTATGCAAACTTCTTTTTTTTCATCAAAAAACATCATATTTTTATATTTTTTCATCAAAAAAGGCACGTATTTAAAAAAGATGAGTTATTTTTGCACTTACTTTAGGTGTTTTAACAACAAACATGAGCGAATCAGTAGAGAAAACGATTGATATTAGCAAGATTTTAAAGAGCAAGATGGGTGCAAAAGAGAAGTTTGTGCCTTCTTTTCTTGTGTCTTGGCTTAAGAAGACGATTCACGAGGATGAGGTGAATCGTTTCTTGTGGGAAAGCCGACATCTTGAGGGTACCGAGTGGCTTACCGAATGTGTGAAATATCTCAAGATGAATATCCGATTGGAAGGCGTGGAGAATCTGCCTGATAAGAATGATGGAAAGTTTTACACATTTGTATCCAATCATCCTTTGGGAGGACAAGATGGTGTGGCACTGGGCTCTATCATAGGTACCCATTATGATGGGCGTTTTCGTTATCTTGTCAATGATCTGTTGCTCAATCTGCCCGGTCTTAAGCCTGTCAGCATTGGTATCAATAAGACGGGGCGTCAGAGTCGTGATTTCCCTCGCATGGTAGAGGCGGGTTTTCAGAGTGATAATCACATGTTGATGTTCCCTGCAGGACTCAATAGTCGTAAGCAGGCTGATGGTACTATTCGCGACCTGCCTTGGAAGAAGACTTTTATTTCAAAGAGTGTGGAATATCAACGCGATGTTGTGCCGATTCATTTTAGTGGACAGAATTCAGAACGTTTCTATCGTATTGCACGTTTTAGTGACAAGTTCTTGCCTTTCAATTTGGCCATGCTTTTCTTGGTAGATGAAATGTATCGGAATGTAGGTAAAGACTTCCGTATCGCTTTCGGTAAGCCGATACCTTGGCAGACATTCGATAAGAGCAAAACTCCCACTGAATGGGCACAATATGTAAAAGACAAAGTTTACGAATTATAGAAAGTTACTATCATAGATTATGGAAGAAGAGATAATCCAGCCAATAGACAGGGACTTATTGAAGAGTGAACTCACTCCCGATAAGCAACTTCGTATGACAAACAAAAGCCACAACGAGATTTATATCGTAACGGCTAACGATTCTCCCAATGTGCTAAAGGAGATTGGGCGACTTCGTGAAATTGCATTCCGTACTGCAGGAGGTGGTTCGGGTAAGTCGATGGATTTGGATGAGTTCGATTATGGTGACAACTGTTATAAGCAACTGATTGTTTGGAATCCTGAGGCTGATGAGATTATTGGTGGTTACCGCTACCTTTTAGGTAAAGATTGGAAACTTGATGCCAATGGGCAGCCTATATTGGCTACCAGTCATATGTTTCATTTCTCAGATAAGTTTCTTCAGGAATACATGCCTTACACGGTTGAGTTAGGGCGTTCTTTTGTGTCGTTGGAGTATCAGAATGTGCGCATGAATAGCAAGAGTATCTTTGCTCTTGACAATCTATGGGATGGTTTGGGTGCTCTTACCGTACTTTATCCCGAACTCAAGTACTTCTTTGGTAAGATGACGATGTATCCTTCTTATATCCGCCGTGGTAGAGATATGATTCTCTATTTCCTTAAGAAGCATTTCGATGATAAGGAGAATCTTGTTATTCCGATGAAACCACTGAAAATAGAAACTTCAGAGAAGGAATTAGAGGCTCTCTTTACTGAAGATGACTTTAGAGCAGACTATCGAATCCTTAATCGTGAGATACGAGAGTTGGGTTATAATATTCCTCCATTGGTGAATGCTTATATGAATCTTAGTCCAACGATGAAACTCTTTGGTACTGCTATTAATTATGGTTTTGGCGATGTCGAGGAAACTGGTATCTTGATAGCGGTAGATGAAATCTTGGAAGACAAACGTGTGCGTCACATCAATAGTTTTATTGAAGAACACCCAGAAGCTCTCAAGATAACAAGCGGAGCTAACAATATTATATATAAAGAAAAGGTCAAAGCGTAGTGCTTTTCTTCATGTCCTTGCTGATGTATATGATACGCTGTTGCTGAGGATGTGATTCTATAGAATATGTATTCACAAAACGTCCCGACGTAAGTGTAAGTCTTGCGTCGGGACGTTTCGGCTTTCTACCTATACGATTGGTAGACTGATTCCGTTTATCTTCTGATAGATGTCAAGAGCATATACATCGGTCATGCCGCTGATATAATCGATTACCGCCATGATACGCTCTTCTATATCCTTGTTGTTAATGTCATACTGGCTACTTACCCTTCGCAATAGTTGTTGAGAGTCAAAACGTTCGGGTGTGATGGCAGCATTGACAAACACCTCCATGAGTGTAGCCATGATTTTGTAACCAGATAACTCGATATCAAGTACAGGCTTGCTGTGATAAATCTTGGCAAAAGATGTCTTCTCGCATTCTTTATAAGCATTGCGCTGTTGCTCAGCGATGTGATCGATGAGGCAACCAACGAAGGTTCCATTTAGTATTTCTTCTTCATGTCGGATGAAGGCGGCTGCACATTCGTTCTCCAGTTTGCCTATAGCACTTGCTCGCATATAGACAACTTTCTCGTTTTCATCGGTCAACCCTTCCTCTTCAATGCGTCTCTTTATCTTCATGCGGGTCTCCTCGTCAAAGAAGCCCAACAGCAGTCGCTCTGTCTCTTCATAAGAAAGAATCTTCAGCTTGTGGGAGTCTTCGATGTCCATGATTTCATAGCAGATGTCATCGGCAGCTTCCACAATATATACCAATGGATGACGGGCATATTGTAGGGGCTCTCCAGGTCCGGAATGGCAAATAATGCCCATTTCATCGGCAATCTTTTGGTATGAATCCTTTTCTGATGTAAAGAAACCAAATTTGCCGTGGCTGCCAGCCAGCTTACTTGCGAATGGATATTTTACGATAGCAGCAAGCATAGAGTAAGTCATGACGAAGCCTCCTTTGCGTCTGCCTTTGAACTGGTGAGTCAGGATGCGAAAGGCGTTAGCATTACCTTCAAAGTGGATAATGTCTTGCCAAAACTCCGGTGAAACCAGCTCTTTTACTACCTTACCAGCTCCCTCGCTAAAGAATGTCTGTATGGCTTTTTCTCCAGAATGGCCGAAAGGAGGGTTGCCTAAATCGTGTGCCAGGCAGGCTGCGCTCACGATAGTTCCTATTTCTTCGAATAGGGTGTCCTTTAGCTCTGGGCGTTTGGCAATAATGCTTTTTGCAATGTCATTGCCTAATGACATGCCTACGCTTGATACTTCCAGACTATGGGTCAGTCGGTTGTGGACAAAGATAGAACCTGGTAGCGGAAATACCTGTGTCTTGTTTTGAAGTCGTCTGAAGGCAGACGAAAAAATCAGTCTGTCGTAGTCGCGTTTGAACTCCGAACGGTCGTCGTGGCGTTCGGCATGCTTGTGCTCTTGTCCAAAGCGCTTGTTAGATATGAGTTTAGTCCATTCCATATCGCAAAAATACACCAATCTTGACATAATACAAAATAAAAAAGCATTTATTTTTTATAAAATCTATCATTTTCAAAGATAAAATGCCTAAATGTGCTCAAAAAACCTTATTTTTGCATCATAAAAAGATTTATCATGATGAAAGTACAAATTATCAATCGCGGGCATCATCCGTTGCCAGAGTATGCAACCACCCAGAGCGCGGGCATGGATCTGCGTGCTAATATCGACGAATCCATCGTTCTTCACCCCATGGAGCGATGTCTTGTTCCTACAGGGCTCTTTATGGCTTTGCCTGTAGGCTATGAGGCTCAGATACGTCCTCGAAGCGGTTTGGCATTGAAGCATGGTATCACCGTATTGAATACCCCAGGTACGATAGATGCAGATTATCGTGGCGAGATTATGGTGTTGCTCATCAACTTTTCGCAGAATGACTTTGTTATCAACGATGGCGAGCGTATAGCTCAAATGGTAATAGCAAAGCATGAAAATGCCGAATTTATCGAAGTTGAAACCCTCGATGATACCGAACGTGGTACTGGTGGCTATGGTCATACAGGTGTGAAATAAGATATATATATCGAAACCGTTGTAAATAACAAATATATTTTGAGACAAGTATTATTAGGGCTTTTGTGGCTTGTAACGTATATGTCTTCATTGCCGATGTTGGCGTCGGATGATTTGTCGATGAATGACTCAAAGCGTTACAGCTATTTCTTTCAGGAGGCTGCCCGTCTCCAAGCTTTAGGCCGTTATGGCGATGCTTTCGAGCTTTTCGAACACGCTCGTAAGATCAATCCACGTTCTGCTGAGGTATACTTCTATCAGTCTATCTACTATCTGCAGATGAAGCAAGATTCTTTGGCTCAAGATTATTTAGCTCGAGCCATCTCGCTGGCTCCAACCAATCTTACCTTTCGTGAGCGTATGGCACAATATTATGTGTCCAATCAGCAATACGATAAAGCGATAGATGCCTACGAAGGTATTTTTGCTCAGAATCATGATAATACCGATGCGCTCTATATGCTCTTGCGTCTTTACCAGCAGCAGAAGGAATATCCACAGATGTTGAAAGTTCTTAACAGGCTGGAGACAGAAGAGGGAGAAAACGAGAAGTTTACACTCGAAAAGATGCATATCTATGAGTTAATGGATGATCCGAAGTCTGCCTATAAGGAACTCAAGTCGCTTACAGAGGCGCATCCTCTTGATATGATCTACAAAACCATGTTGGGTAATTGGCTCATGGAGCATCAGCGTCAGAAAGAGGCTTATAAGTTGTTTACCCATGTACTTGACGAAGAACCCGACAACTCTTATGCTCAAATGTCGCTCTACGACTATTATAATGCCACAGGTCAGAAAGAACAGGCTCACGCCATGCTCGATCGTATTCTTTTGGGCAAGAAGACCGACCTCGACACTAAGTTGATGATGATTCGCTCGTTCATACAGGACAATGAGAGCCATGGTGCAGATTCTACCCAAGTCATCACTCTTTTTGATAGAATGTTGGCACAGCCCAAGCCATCGGCAGACATAGCTGAGTTTAGAGCAGCCTATATGAGTATCAAGAAAATGCCGATGGATACGGTCAATGCCGCTTATCGTAAGGTGCTTGCTATCGCTCCAGACCGTAGTGAGTCGCGAATACAACTCATACAGAACTTGTGGGAGCAAAAGGATTATGATGAGGTTGTCCGCCTTTCTAAAGCTGCTCATGATTATAATCCCGAGGAAATGGTATTCTATTACTTTGGTGGTATGGCGCACTACATGAAGCACGAAGAAGACGCTACACTCGAGGAGTTTCGACGTGGAGTGGGGCAAATCAATAGCAAGAGTTCACCCGACTTAGTGTCCGATCTTTATATGATTATGGGCGATATCCTGCATGGCAAGAATCGTCAGCAAGAAGCATTTGCTGCTTACGACTCCTGTCTGCATTGGAAATCTGACAATATTCCAGGTCTCAACAATTATGCCTATTACATCAGTCAGACGGGCAAGAATCTTCAGAAGGCTGAGTTGATGAGCTATAAGACCATTAAGGCTGAGCCCAAGAACTCAACCTATCTCGATACCTATGCATGGATTCTCTTCATGGAGGAGCGCTATGCCGAGGCCAAAACCTATATCGACCAAACCTTGGCTTATAGTGATACGACGGCAGACAATAGTACTGTTATTGAGCATGCTGGTGATATTTATGCCATGAATGGTCTTATCGACCAGGCTGTGGCTTACTGGAAAAAGGCACAAAAGGGTAGTCAAGACCCTGATGCCTTGAAGGTGAAAATAGAGTGTAGAAAGTATATGACAGAAAGCGAAATCGTTAAATACAAGCGAAAATGGAAAAAAACAAAATAATGAAATTGGCAACATTCTGCTTGCCCTTGATGTTGCTGGCGTCGTGTGGCACCAAGAGACAAGTTATCTCTGATGGCGTAAATCATAAAAATGTGTCCCGACAAGAGGTAAAAAGCATACAGACCGAACAAGTGCGGAAACTCGCTTTCGTGCAGAAGGTGTCCGACAATCAGGTGTATACTAAGAACATTACGGGCAGCATGAACTTCACTATCCGTTTGGGAGAGAAGAAGATTTCAGTCGATGGCGCTCTCCGTATGCGTAAGGACGAAGTGATACGTTTGCAGCTATATGCTCCTATCTTAGGTTTTGAGATAGGCCGTTTGGAGTTTACGCCCGACTATGTGCTTATCATCGACCGCTATCACAAGCAATATATCAAGGCCGACTACAATCAGGTAGACTTCTTGCAAAAGCAAGGTATTACCTTCTACTCTTTGCAGTCACTCTTTTGGAATCAGCTGCTCCTTCCAGGAGCCAAGCAGGTGAAGGAGTCTGATTTGAAGAAGTTTGATGCCAGTTTGGGTGTTGCAGGTGATAACGTGCCTGTTGTGTTGAAGAATGGCAATATGACATACGTATGGACAGCTCAGCGCGCTACAGGACGTATAGACAAAGCCGACGTGGAGTATGTCAGTTCGCAGCATGGCACATCGGGAGTTCATATCCGTTATGGCGACTTCCGTTCTGTAGGAGTCAAGCAGTTCCCCGCTTTACTTGATATGACGCTTGTTACCAACGCCACTCGTGTCAAGCAGGAGGCCAATATCGTTATCAAGATGAATGAGGTGAAGACCGACAGTAACTGGGAGTCTCGTTCTGAAGTTTCGAGCAAGTACAAGCAAGTATCTGTAGAAGACGTGCTGAATAAAATAATGAGTCTGTAAATGAAACGTATATTATTGATTGTTCTCGCCTTGTCGTTTGTCTTGATTCCTTATGCTCAGACAGCACAGAGGAAGAAAACTACCACTACCGCAAAAACGGCAAGAACAGTAAGAACCCCAAAGAATACCGCTAAGAAGAAGTCTGTGGCAAGGCGCCCTTCTAAGGCTCACACTCGGGCAGAAAAGAAAACAGCCACTTATAGCAATGCTTCCATACGAGGATTGCAGGGACAGCGTGCCAATATACAAAAGAAGATTAAGGAGCAAGAAAGAGCGCTCCGACGTAATCAGGCAGATGTGAAGAAGCGTCTGCAAGATCTTATGGTGCTTAATGGTGAGATAGACCAACGGCAGAAAAACATAGAAGGCATCCAGCAAGATATTAATCATATAGAGGGTAATATCGGATTGCTCAATGCGCAGCTCAAGACTCTTCAGCAGCAGTTGCGCGATAGAAAGAATAAGTATATTCGTTCTATGCGCTATATGACACGCCATCACTCTGTGCAAGACAAACTCATGTTTATCTTTAGTGCCAAGAATTTGATGCAGATGTATCGTCGTCTGTCGTTCATCAAGCAATATGCTGCTTATCAGAAGGCGCAGGGTGAGGCGGTGAAAGCTAAGCAGAAACAAGTAAACGAAAAGCATCAGCAGTTGCAAGCAGCAAAGGGACATAAGAGTAACCTCTTATATAAAGGACAGCAAGAAAAAACTGCTCTTGAAGGTAAACAAACAGAGCAACAGCAAGTTGTACAAGGCTTACAGAAGCAACAGAAAACTATCCAAGCAGTGATTGCTGAGCAGCGTAAGAAGAATGAAGCTATCAATGCACAGATAGACAAACTGATTGCCATAGAGGTGGAGAAAGCTCGTCAGCGTGCTGCTGCTGAGGCTAAGCGAAAGGCCGAGGCTCAGGCTGCAGCTCAACGTAGACGTGAGGAATTGGCACGCCGTAGGGCTCAGGCGGAGGCGGAGGCCCGCGAGAACGCTCGTCGCATAGAGGAAGCTCGTCGTAAGGCGCGTGAAGCAGAATTGGCTCGCCAGCGTGCTGCAGAGGAGGCTCGTAAAGCTCAGGAGATAGCTCGTAAGGCTCAAGAGGAAGCTCGTCAGCAGGAGGAAAACCGTGCCAAGGATAAAGCTCGCGAAAAAGCTCGTGCCCGTGCTGAGAAGGCAGCTCGTGAGGCTGCCGAGCAGGCCAGCCGTCAAGCTCGTGCCGAACAGGAAGCTCGCCAGGCAGAGGCCGATCGTCAGGCTGCAGAGTTGAAAGCAAAAACCGACGAGGCTCGCAATCGTAAAGAATTGGCCAGTGCGCGTCAGGAGGCTCATGAAGCAGCCACTCTCAGCACGGCAGATCGCATGTTGAGTGGTGGCTTTGAGGCTAATCGTGGTCGCTTACCAATGCCTATCACGGGTACTTATAAGATTGTTAGTCATTTTGGTCAATACAATGTTCAGGGTCTTTCTGGTGTTACTCTTGATAATAAGGGTATTAATCTTTTGGGCAAACCTGGTTGTGTGGCTCGTAGTATCTACGATGGTGAGGTAAGTGCTGTGTTTGGTTATGGAGGCATGTGGAATGTTTTGGTACGTCATGGTGCCTATATCTCTGTATATTGTAACCTCAAGTCGGTGAGTGTTCACAAGGGCCAGAAGGTAAGTACCCGTCAGGCTTTAGGTGCCGTGGGTGCCGACAATATCCTGCAGTTCCAGTTGCGCAAGGAAACAGCCAAACTCAATCCCGAGGCATGGCTTGCCCGTTAATGTAAACTTCTCTAACTTCCGTACATGCGAAAGTTAGATTAAAAATATTCTTTGAAGGAGAGGTCGTACTTACTTGCCCAAGTGAGCACTACCTCTTTTTTTTTGTATTGCATCAATAATATGGTGGATTTCCTTGAAATCGTGCAAACGATTGCTCACGAAATTATCACATTTCTTGCTTTATACTAAGTAGTTTGTTAAAAGTTCTTCCTAATTTTGTTGACGTTAAAACTTATAATTCACTAACTTAACCATACTATTTTATGCAAAGAATTTCTACGATGCTCTGTACGATGGTGATGCTATTCGGCATGATGATGGCTCCTGGAACCGTTCTCGCTGCCGTTACAGCCGATGTCTATACGCCAGTAGTTACAGAGAATGAAGTAAGTGTTTTCTTGGAGACAAAGAATGACGCGGCAGCGGTGTATTTATGGAATGGCAATGTGAAGCCATTGATAGAACATGCTGGAAAATGGGACGTTGCCACTAAGACACAACTACCTCTTGTAGGTAAATCTGCATCAGGTAAGAACATTTTTAAATGGACTTACACGGGTTCCGAATCGCAACTTCCTACCCATCTTATTTTCTTGGATGGTAAGGGAAGCAATGACGGAAACAAGATTACAGGCAATGTGGAGTATGTAAATCATGGCTATTATGTAGAAGGCAAGTATGAAAAGACGATTACTCCAGCACCTGCTGGCAAGGTGATGGTCTTCTTCGACAATTCTACAGCCAACCTCGCAGATGTATATTGCTATATCTACGATGGTACAAAGGCGGCTCAGGAATGGCCAGGACTGAAGATGAGTCTTGACAATGAAACTGAGTATAATGGCAAAAAAGGCTATTATACAGTAGAAGTCCCTGCTGCTTTTGTTACAGGCTATTTCGTTATCAACAACGGCAAGGATGGCTCTACCCTTACTGGCGAGACAGTTTATGTTAGCGGACAGGCTTCCTCTATAGAAAACACCGTTCTTCAGGAGGTGCAGAAGGCAGAGAATAATGCTTGGTACACCTTGACAGGTATGCGTATCAGCAAACCTGCTCAGCCAGGACTCTATATTCACAATGGTAAGAAAGTAATCATCAGAAAATAATAGCAGATTATGAAAAAGACAATCAATTATGGTCTCCTGATGTTGGTGATGCTCTTCAGCATGGCATCCAACATCTTTGCAGACAACAAATACGGTCTTAAAGACAATATTCAGGATGGTGTCATCCTTCATTGCTTCGACTGGACGTTGGCAGATATCCAGGAAGAAATTCCTAATATCGCCAAGGCAGGCTTTACTGCCGTTCAGACTTCTCCTGTTCATGAAAGAGCAGGTAAAGGCTCCGTTTGGTATGATGTTTATCGTCCATACGATTTTAAAATAGGTAATGGTCTTGGTACTGAAGCTGACCTGAAGGCTCTCTGTGCTAAGGCTCATGAGTATGGCGTTAAGGTGATTGTGGATGTTGTTGCCAACCATACCGATTATTCTAATGTGGCAGACCGTTTGAAGGATCAAAGTCTTTACCATGAGCCTTTCGGTGTGGGTAATTGGCACGACCGCCATCAGGTTACATTTGGTAAGATTGGAATGTGGGACCTCGATACCAACAATCCTACTGTGCAAGCCATCATCAGACAGTACATTCAGGACTTGAAAGCCTGTGGCGTGGATGGTATCCGTTGGGATGCTATCAAGCACATCGGCTTGCCTTCTGAGGGTGACTCTTTTATGAAGAAAGTGGTGGATCAGGAGATGTACAACTATGGTGAGATCCTTGACAGTACTGGTGGTGATGATAATGTCCTTTTCCCAGAGTATCAGACCTACATGAGTATTACTGATAATGGTTATGGTAACGGATTTGCCAATTCCTTTGCCGGTGGTTCTATCAACGAGTCTGTAGGTAATTTCAATCAGAGAAAGGCAAAGACAGAAAAGTTGGTTTATTGGGGTGAGAGTCATGATACTTATGCCAACGATGGTGGTGAGTCAAAAAATAAGAGCCAGAATGTTATCGACCGTGCTTATGCAGTTGTAGCAGGAAACAATGGAGCTACCGCTCTTTATTTCTCCCGTCCTTTCCAGAAGGGAAAGGAAGAAATCAGATTTGGTGATAAGGGAAGTGTTCACTTCAAAGATGCCGAAGTGGCTCAGGTAAACCACATGCACAACGTTTGTGCTGGTGAGCCAAACTATTATGTAAAAGGTAATGGCGTTTGTGCTCAGGTTCGTAAGAGTGGCGCTATCATCGTATTGGGAAGTGGTTCTGACCGTGACGTGACTGTAGCCAATGGTGCTGGCGACGGCAACTGGCTCAAGTCTGGTACTTATATGGATATGGTAAGCGGTGGTGCTTTCACCGTCAATGCTTCTACAATCTCTGGTCATGTTGGCAAGTCAGGTATTGCTGTCATCTATAATGCTGGTCCTATTGTGCTGACTCCTGAGGTTGTTTTCAATCCAGCTGATGGTACAGCATTCTCAGATGAGGCTCTCACAGTGACTGCTACTCCTTTGAATGCTGTTTCTGCCTGGATTCAGGTGAATGGTGGTGCTAAGCAGACTTTTACTGCTGCCAAGCAGTTTGTTGTTGGTGCTGATGTTGCCTATGGTAAGAATGTTACTATCACTTGGGGTGCAACTGACAAGGAAGGCAAGACAGAAACAGGTTCGGTCACTTACAAGAAAGTGAAGGCTTACGTTCCTGAATTGGGCAAGGCTGATGAAATCTCCTGTTTCTTGGAGACATCCAATGCGGCAGCAGCCGTATATGTATGGAATGACAAGGTTAGCCCTAAAATTGAGCATGCTGGTGCATGGAATGAGGCTATCAATAAAAAGTTGCCTCTTGTAGGTAAAAGTGTTTCTGGAAAGAATGTCTTCAAGTGGACTTATGATGGCGATGAGACAAGTGCTCCTTCTCAACTCATCTTCTTGGATGGTAATGGAAATAAGGTAACAGCAGAAGTGGACTTTGTCAACCATGGCTATTATGTTGATGGAACTTATAGTACAACCATTACCAAGGTTCATGACGAGGTGATTGCTGATCCAGAGTATGTTTATTATGACAATGCTTCCAACTGGGAGAATGTGTATTGCTACTTCTATAATGGTACCACCTCTTCTACCGTATGGCCAGGAGTCAAGATGGTTTACGATGAGACCGTGACCCATAACAACAAGACAGGTTGGTATAAAGCAACGATTCCATCGGCATATCTCAAGGCAAAGTTCTTTATCAACGATGGTACTCCAGGTACTGCTATTAAGGGTGCTAATGCTTCTACTACTCAGGTGGTAAATTAAGGCTTGAGTGTATATCCTGATCCCGACCCTATGCCCAATCCCGATCAGCCTTATTAAAAGGATACTTCTACTACAGGCGAGAAGGAAGATGCCGACAATATCACCGTTCCTTTCGCTTATATTGGCAAGACCTTGTAATGTTATGTATCAATACTCTGTTATCTCAAATTTTAACGAACTTTTATATATTGTATAGTAAATAGATGAATAGAACTTAGCTCTTAGATGGCAGCGCCATCTAAGAGCTCTTTGTATTTGGTGATAGCATCAGCTATTTCGCTTATTCTGATAAACTCATCTGCGGAATGGGAGCGGGAAGACTCTCCTGGTCCCAACTTGAAGGAAGGAAACGACATCAACGCCTGGTCGCTAAGGGTAGGACTGCCGAAAGGTTTCATTCCCATGGCTACACATTTCTTAATAAGAGGATGCTCTGGGTCGATGTGTGATGATTTTAGGCGAAAACTGTGAGCTTTCACTTCGCTCTTCAAGTGTTGGCAGATAAAATGATAGACTTCCTCATTATCATAAAATTCATTGGTACGGATATCTACGAGCATCGTGCAGGTATCAGGTATCACATTGTGTTGAGTTCCTGCGTTGACCACGGTAAGCGTCATCTTGGTGGGTCCCAAGAAAGGACTTATCTTCTCAAACTGATAATCTCTAATCCATTTCATATCATCCAGTGCCTCGTAGATAGCATTCACACCTTCGTTGCGTGCAGCATGACCACTCTTTCCGTGTGCTATCACGTCTAATACCATCAGTCCCTTTTCTGCCACAGCAGGCTGCATACCCGTAGGCTCGCCCACGATGGCGAGGTCTATCTTAGGCAATAGCGGTAGAGCACGGCTGATACCGTCTTTGCCCGATACTTCCTCTTCTGCAGAAGCCAGATAAATAAGGTTATAGCTCTGTGGCTTCTCTGTAAGCATTCTGAATATCTGTAGCAGTGAGCATAGTCCGCCTCCGCAGTCGTTGCTGCCCAAACCATAAAGAAGATCGCCTTCTTTGGTAGGTGCATAGGGGTGGCGCTGCCATGAGTCTACAGGTTTCACAGTGTCGATATGTGCGTTAAGCAGTAGGGTGGGTTTTTCTGGGTTGTAGTGAGGGTCGATGGCCCACACATTGTTGACTTCGCGTTGTGGCAAGAAACCATATTCTCGGATGGTTTCTTCCATAATGTCGGCAGCCTCTTTTTCGTTTCGGCTTGTCGACGGAGTAGCTATCAGCCGGGTGAGTAGCGCCACGGCATCCTTTACGTATTTTTCTTGTGTCATCATTTTGTCTCTCTTACTCTTGATTCATCTGCAAAGTTACGCTAAAACAGGATAAGGTCAAAATAAAATTCCGATTTATTTTGTTTTCTTAATGATTTCTATTATCTTTGCATCCAATATAAAACATTATGCTTATGCAAATCAATAGTCATCTTTCGGTACTGATTCACGATTTGGCCAAGAAATATGGCGATAAAACTGCCCTTACTTTTAAGAAGTTTGGTAGCGATAAGTGGCAGTCTGTGTCTTGGAATCAGTTTTCGTTGAGAGTGAAACAAGTGAGCAATGCTCTGCTTAACATTGGTGCAAAACCGTACGACAAGATAGCTGTTTTCTCCCAGAATTGTGTGCATTATCTTTATACTGATTTTGGTGCTTATGGTGTTAAGTTGTGCTCGATACCTTTCTATGCTACAAGCAGCGAGCAGCAGATACAATATATGATAAACGACGGTCAGGTGCGCTTTCTTTTTGTAGGCGAGCAAGATCAGTATGACAAGGCACATCGTGTCTTTGCTCTCTGTCCTTCGTTGGAGCGTATTGTCATCTTTGATTCCAGTGTACGTATCAGCACCCACGATCCTGCTGCCCTTTACTTCAAGGATTTTATCAAGTTGGGCGAAAATCTTCCTCGACAGACTGAGGTGGAAACGTTGTATAAGAGTGCGAGCATGGACGATTTGGCTAACATTCTTTATACCAGTGGTACTACTGGCGATAGTAAGGGCGTAATGCTTACTTACGGACAGTATAATGCTGCCTTGATAGCCAATGATGAGGTGGTGCCTATTTCAGAGAAGGACCGCGTTATCAACTTCTTACCTTTCACACATATTTTTGAGCGTGGCTGGGCTTACCTCTCTTTGAGTGAGGGCGCACAGTTGTTTATCAACACCTATCCTCACGAAATCCAGGAGAGTATGCGTCAGGTTCATCCTACGTGTATGAGTAGCGTACCTCGTTTCTGGGAGAAAGTGTATATCGCAGTAAAGGCGAAGATGGATGAGGCAGGTCCTGTACAGAGGAAACTATTTAATCATGCCCTGGCTGTAGGCCGCAAACGTAACATCGAGTATTTAGCCAATGGTAAGCGTCCACCTCTTACGCTTGAGTTGGAATACAAGATTATCAACAAGACCATCTTGAGCATGGTGCGTAAGCAGTTGGGACTGGAACATCCTAATATCTTCCCTACTGCAGGTGCTTACGTGAGTCCTGAGGTTGAAGAGTTTATCTTGTCTATAGGTATCGGTATGGTAGTAGGCTATGGCTTGACAGAGAGCTTGGCCACAGTGTCGTGCGTACAACTCGACAAGAAGTTCACCATAGGCTCTGTAGGTCGTCCTATATCGAGCATTCAGATCAAGATAGGTGAGGACAATGAAGTGTTGCTCAAGGGTCCTACCATTACGAAGGGTTACTATCATCGTGATACAACCAATGCCAAGGCGTTCGACGAGGAAGGCTACTTCCGTACTGGCGATGCTGGATACATGAAGGATGGAGAATTGTTCCTTACCGAGCGCATAAAGGATTTATTTAAGACTTCTAATGGTAAATACATTGCTCCTCAGCAGGTAGAGTCGCTCCTTCTTGTAGATAAGTTTATCGACCAAGTGGCTGTCATTGCTGACCAGCGCAAGTTTGTGTCTGCGCTCATCGTTCCCGAGTTCCGACTTGTAGAGGATTGGGCTCGCGAACATCACATTGCCTTTACCTGTCGCGAAGACCTTTGTGCTAATGAGAAGGTGAAGAAGATGTTGCAAGAGCGTATCAATACCTTGCAACAGCAGTTGGCTTACTATGAACAGATTAAGCGCATTACGCTCTTGCCTCACCATTTCTCTATGGAGTCGGGCGAACTTACTAATACGTTGAAGATTCGTCGTCCTATTATCAACAAGAACTATAAGGCAGAAATTGACGCCATGTATGCTGAATAACATGGGTGCTTTGGAGGTATGTCTCCAAGTAAGAAGTTCAATGAACAAACAAGTAAAATGATAACAGCTGACCAATTGAAAGATGTGATGGAGCGTGCTGATGCCCTCCATCGCTATCTCAATATCGACCAGAAACAGGTGGAGTTCGAAGAAGAGCAACTCCGCACTCAAGCTCCCGACTTTTGGGAGGATCCTGCATATGCCCAGGAACAGATGAAGAAGGTGAAAGGCATACAGAAGTGGATAGACGGCTATAAGGCTGTGCGCCAGTATGCTGACGAGCTCCAGTTGGCTTTCGACTTTTACAAGGACGAGATGGTGACAGAGGAAGAGGTTGATGCCGACTATGACAAGGCCATCAAGGCTATTGAAGACCTGGAACTGAAGAATATGTTGCGCCAGACGGAAGACCCGATGGACTGTGTTCTCAAAATCAACTCAGGAGCTGGTGGTACCGAGAGTCAAGACTGGGCTTCCATGCTCATGCGTATGTATATGCGTTGGGCTGAAGCTCATGGTTACAAGGTTACCATCTCTGATATTCAGGATGGTGATGAGGCAGGCATTAAGAGTGTCACCATGACCATTGAGGGCAATGAATATGCTTATGGCTATCTCAAGAGCGAGAATGGCGTACATCGCTTGGTGCGCGTGTCACCTTTCAATGCACAGGGCAAGCGTATGACCAGTTTTGCAAGTGTCTTCGTTACGCCGTTGGTTGATGAGACCATCGAGGTGTATGTAGATCCAGCCAAGTTGTCGTGGGATACTTTCCGCTCCAGTGGTGCTGGTGGACAGAATGTCAACAAGGTGGAGTCGGGTGTGCGTTTGCGCTATTGGTATACTGACCCCGATACGGGTGAGGAAGAAGAGATTCTGATTGAGAATACCGAGACGCGCGATCAGCCTAAAAACCGTGCCAAGGCATTGCTTCTCTTGAAGAGCCAACTCTACGACCGTGCTATGAAGAAGCGTCTGGAGGCTAAGGCTAAGATAGAGGCAGGCAAGAAGAAGATAGAGTGGGGTAGTCAGATACGTAGCTATGTGTTTGATGACCGTCGTGTGAAAGACCATCGTACTAACTATCAAACCTCTGATGTGGATGGTGTGATGGATGGTAAGATAGATGGCTTCATTAAGGCTTATCTCATGGAGTTCCCTACCACCGATGGTGATGAATAACGTGCGTAGCGCCCTGCGGTGCGTCATACTGTCGCAGTAAGATTTTGAAACAATCAAATTTTAACATCAATAACAATCAACTAATAATCAACGACTATGAGTGTTAACAAAGATTTAAGAAAAGCAAAGCATGTTGCTTATGAGAAGAAGCAAGCAGAAAAGGGTGAAAAAGTGATTAAGTGGATTTTAGCTATTTTGATAGCATTGGCCGTTTGTTTCGCCGTTTATTCTGCTTCTATTGTATAAAGAAATTAGGGAGGCGAACGGTAGTTACGCTTCCCTTTATCTTTTTATCTTTTAAAGTAATTCGTATATAAACTATGAGTGGACTGGAAATAGAGAGAAAATTCCTGGTCAAGAAAGGCGACGCATATAAGAGCGCCGCCTTTTCTGATAGCCACATTCAGCAGGGTTATATTCCTGCTCATGGAGCTACGGTAAGGGTGCGTACACGTGATGATAAGGCTTATCTCACCATCAAAGGTAAGTCGGTCAATGGCGGTATGACACGTTATGAGTTTGAGAAAGAGATTACGCTCGATGAGGCACGTCATCTGTTGCAGTTGTGCCAGGGCGGAGTTATCGACAAGCGCCGTTATTTGGTTAAGAGTGGCAATCATGTCTTTGAGGTTGATGAGTTCTATGGTGATAACGAAGGCCTTGTCATGGCAGAGGTAGAGCTGGGTAGTGAAGATGAGGCTTACGAGAAACCCGATTTCATCGGTCGTGAAGTGACAGGTGATAAGCGTTTTTATAACTCCCATCTTTTGGTTAATCCCTTTTCTTTGTGGCGTGATACCCTCCCTGAAGAATAGGTTTTTTACTAATTTTGCATTTTTGCTTTCGATTTATACGTTTAAGTGTGGATTTTTTTATAATTTTGCAGTCGTATAATAGAGAAAGGAATAAAAATGACACAATTAGATAGAGGTAGTTTCGGTAGCAAGATAGGACTTGTGCTTGCTACTGCTGGTGGAGCTGTCGGACTGGGCAATGTCTGGCGCTTCCCTTATATGGCAGGACAAGAGGGTGGTGCAGCCTTCATTTTGGTATATATAGGCTGTGTGCTACTCTTGGGCATCCCCTGTATGATTTCAGAGTTTATTATTGGTCGTCATGGAGCTTCGAATACAGCACGTGCCTATACCAAGCTCTCTCGAGGCAATAGTTGGAAGTGGGTAGGTTATTTAGAGGTACTTACTGGCTTCCTCATCACGGGCTATTATGCCGTTGTATCAGGATGGTGCTTACAGTATGTCTATGCCAGTATTATGGGCGAACTGCATGGTGACCCCACCTTTGTGGCTGAGTATTTCAAGGAGTTTTCTGCCGACCCCATTCGTCCTGTTATGTGGACGGTAGCCATATTCTTGATTTGTCATTTTGTCATCATCCATGGCGTCAGAGGCGGCATTGAGAAGGCATCTAAGATTATGATGCCCGTCTTGTTTGTACTCTTGCTCATCATCGTTGTGGCATCTTGTCTGTTGCCCAATGCTGGTAAGGGCGTAGAGTTCTTGTTGCACCCCGATTTCAGTAAGGTCGATAATGGTGTGTTCTTAGGAGCTTTGGGGCAGTCGTTCTATTCGCTTAGTATCGGTATGGGTTGTATCTGTACCTATGCGTCTTATTTCAGCCGACAAACCAATCTTTTTAAGACCGCCTTGCAGATTTCGGTTATCGATTTCTTGGTAGCCATCTTGGCAGGACTCATGATTTTCCCAGCAGCCTTCTCTGTTGGCGTTTCTCCTGATAGTGGTCCTTCGCTCATCTTTATCACCCTCCCCAACGTGTTTAACGAGGCCTTTGCCTCTGTGCCTGTTTTAGGGTGGATCATTTCATTCTTGTTCTATGTGCTTCTGTCGTTGGCAGCTCTTACGTCGCTCATGTCGCTTCACGAGGTCAACACGTCTTTCTTTTATGAAGAACTGAAGATAGACCGCAAGAAGGGTGCGCTCATCGTTACCGTGTCGTGCGCTGTCATCGGTGCTTTTTGTTCGCTTTCGTTGGGTGCTACAGATGCACTCACCTTTGCGGGTAAGTCGTTGTTCGACTGGTTTGACTTCGTTACAGGTCAGATCTTCTTGCCTGCGGCAGGTTTCCTTACTTGTTTATTCATCGGATGGTATGTGCCCAAGAAGTTAGTGAAAGACGAGTTCACCAACTGGGGTACTTTGAAGGGACATCTTTTTTTCATCTATCTTTTCTTGGTGCGTTTCGTATGTCCTGTCCTCATTCTGTTGGTCTTCCTCAATCAGTTGGGAGTTCTTTAGGTCTTCTTGTCGTCAGCGTATCAGCTGGTCACAACATGGTCATCGCACGTAGGTCATCGTGCGTATAGTCAGTCGTTCATTGTAAAAGAGAGAATTCATGGAAAAAAATAGAGGTAGCTTTGGTAGCAAGTTGGGCGTTATTCTTGCCACAGCAGGTTCTGCTGTAGGCTTGGGCAATATATGGCGTTTCCCTTATATGACAGGTCAGAATGGCGGTGCAGCCTTCATTTTGATATATTTAGTGTGTATCTTTATGTTGGGCATCCCTGGTATGGTGGCTGAGTTTATCATCGGACGTCATTCGGCTGCCAATGCTGCACGCTCTTATAAGAATCTCTCTAATGGCAAGCCCTGGGGGATTATTGGTTATATGGGTGTCTTCACCTCAATGATTATTTTAGGCTTCTATGCAGTAGTGGCAGGATGGTGTCTGCAGTATCTCTATGCCAGTTTTATGGCAGAGGTGAGGGGAGATGCCGACTTTGTTAAGACCTACTTTGTTTCATTTTCTTCTGACGGCATTCGTCCCACACTTTGGACGATAGCCTTCATTCTGCTTACTCATGTAGTCGTTGTCAAGGGTGTGCGCAATGGCATAGAGCGTGCATCCAAGATTTTGATGCCAATGCTCTTCGTGCTATTGGTGGTATTGGTGGTGGCTTCGTGTTCTTTGCCAGGGGCATGGCGGGGAGTGGAGTTCCTGTTGAAGCCCGACTTCTCAAAGGTCGACCAGGGGGTACTGATAGAAGCTCTTGGTCAGGCTTTCTTCTCACTGAGCTTAGGTACAGCCTGTCTCTGTACTTATGCCTCTTACTTCAGTCGACAGACCAATCTTTTCAAGACCGCCTCTCAGATAGCTTTCCTTGATACGGTGATAGCCATCTTGGCAGGACTGATGATTTTCCCTGCTGCTTTTTCTGTAGGTGTTCAGCCCGATAGTGGTCCTTCCCTTATCTTCATCACCTTGCCCAATGTGTTTAATGAGGCCTTTGCCTCTATGCCTGTGGTAGGTTATGTCATCTCTGTGCTGTTTTATGCTTTGTTGGTATTGGCAGCCCTTACTTCTACCATCTCTATGCACGAGATAGGTACAGCCTTCTTCTACGAGGAGATGCATATCTCTCGTCGTGGTGGAGCCTGGATAGAGACGGTGGCTTGTTGCGTGATAGGTATCTTCTGTGCCTTGTCGTGTGGTGCCGTTCCCGAACTAACCTTCTTTGGTAAGTCTTTTCTCAACTGTTGCGACAGTTTTACAGCACAATGGCTCATGCCCATGGCTTCTTTCTTTACCTGTCTTTTTGTGGGTTGGTATATTCCTAAAAAGGTGGTCAGAGATGAGTTTACCAATTGGTCAACTCTTCGTGGTTCGCTTTTTGGTATGTATCTGTTTATGGTTCGTTTCGTCTGTCCGCTTTGCATCCTCGTTATCTTCTTGCATCAGCTGGGGGTGTTCTGATGTTTAAACTTTATTCATAACATACGTAGGGTGTCAGACGTTCTATTTCAGCGGGTGGAAAGGTCTTCAGTAGCGATAAGGCTTCCAGACTTTTGATAGGACCATGCAGGCGTCGGTAGTCGCAGATATCGCGAGCCTGATAGAAGTTGAGGTAGGGGTGACGGCGCAGTTTGCTCATCGATAGTTTGTTGATGTTCATCTTCTTCACTTTCCCTGCTTCTACTTGGATAAAGGGAAGTGCTTTCTCAGGAAAACCTTCTATCTCCAGCAGTTGGCGTGTACTTACATATCCGCCCAACTGTTCTCTGTATCTCACGATAGCTCGTGCGTAAGCACTACCGATGCCAGGAATCTTCTTCAGCTCTGTGGTGTCGGCAGCGTTGATGGCTATGTGTTCGCCTGTTTTCAACTTCTGTGGATAACAGTATATTCTTTCTTCGTCTTTCTCTTCTTTTCCTCTGTTTTCTCTTTTCTCTTCTTTTCCTATAGACTTATTATAGGGACGCGCATAGTTGCTTTGCTGGCCATAATAGTCGGAAGCTGGGCGATAGTCTTCTCCTATTCTTATATAAGGGCGCAAGGTTTCATACTGTTTTTTGGTAAGTCCATAGAGACGAGCAAAGTCTTCTGGATGTCGATAAACGCCACCCTTGGCACGATAGTGGTAGATACTTTTTACTTGCCATGTCTGTAGACCCAAACGTAACAGAGCTGTACTATCGGCTGTGTTGGGGTCGAAAACGAAAAGTTCGTGTATCTGTTCATTCTCCTTGTAATAGAGTGGATGCTCCTTGTCTGCTCGTGTGGAGCGTAGGCTGTCGGAAGAGTTGTTGCCTCTCTCTTGAGAACCATCATCCTTGCCTCCTATAAGGAAAAAAAGCGAGCAAATTATTACTATTATCATCAGAACGATGATAATAGCTGTGCGATCATTGCGCTGTAAATAAAAGATTTTATTTGCCATAAAATAGTCGGGATTAGGCGACTCGAACGCCCGACCCCTACGTCCCGAACGTAGTGCGCTACCAACTGCGCTAAATCCCGATTGGTTTGTTCTTTAACCTCTTGCAAAGGTAATATAATAGGATGAAAAGACAAAGTAAAGCGACTTTTTTTTTGTTTTTTTGAAAGAAAATAGCCAAAATATTTGCAAGTTTCAAAATAAAGTGCTACCTTTGCACCCGCAAATGAGACGTCAAGTTTTATGTTGCTTGTTAAAATGGTGCCATAGCTCAGTTGGTAGAGCAAAGGACTGAAAATCCTTGTGTCCCCGGTTCGATTCCTGGTGGTACCACTTTCTTGAGAGTTGCTCTTACGAAGAGTGACTCTTTTTTTTGTTTTTGTTGGTGCCATATTTCTGTTGATTTTCCCTGTTATGATGTTAATTTATTCTTTATTTTGTTGTATTGCTGATAAAATGTAAAAATGACATTTATGTAAACGTTTGCGTTTTATTTTTCGCGAAAACGTTTCCGTACTTTGCCATTTTATTTTACTTTTGCACACGAAACTCAAAACAACTAAATCTACTAAAATGCTAAAAATAATGAAAAAAGTGTACTTCATGTTGTTAGGAGTGCTTTTGTCTACTGCTGTGATGGCAGACAATAAGCAAACCGTAACAATCGACGGCTCGCAGGTTAGCAAGACCGTCAAAGAAATCACCTTCGATGGTGAAAATGTAACTCTTACTTACGGCGATGAGACTACTGAGACTCAGGACATGTCGCTTGTGAAACTTTCTTTTGCTTATATCACCACAGGTATCAGCAACATTGAGACAAGCAACAAGGTTCTCGCAGGCAAGGTGTTCAATCTTAATGGTCAGCTTGTGGGTACTTCTACCCAGAACCTGAACAAGGGCATCTACATCGTGAATGGTAAGAAAGTAATCATCAAGTAAAAAAGGAGGAACGTAAAATGAAGAAAATGGTATTTACTTTGGCACTCCTCTTGATGAGCTTGAGTGCTGCCATGGCACAGACATGGAATTTTGCTGATCGTGATCCATTCATCGGTGATGCAGATGAGGCTTTGATTAATGCAGATGCTACCAATTGGTATAATGATGCAACAAAGGGTCGTTACAATTTCCTTGCAGCTTTGGATAATGCAGCTTTGACAGCTAATGGTACAGAACTTTACTTTGCACATGGGTTACTCTTTAAGTGTACGGAAGCTAAGGCTTCTTCCGATGGAAGTACTGCAGCTAATGCCAATGGTAAAATTCGCTTGAACTACAAAGGCGAATACTTGGAGTTGAATGGCACTAATCTTGTTGTTACCATTCCTAACGTCCAGAAAGATTGGGTAATAACCGTAGTTTGCAAGAGTGGAAAAAGCAAGACTGAACGTGGTTTGTATGTTAGCTCTAATGTGGGTGGTACGACAAACTTTGGTACGAAGTCTGCTAACCAATTAACTTGCACGGGTACTGTCAGTGAGGCTGGTGATGTGACCTTGACTACAACTGATGGTGGTATGTGGATTTACAGCATCTCTGTGAAAGACCCAAGTGTCGTTGAGCCAGAGCCTGTTGACCCAGATGCAGGCAATAAGGTAAACAATGCAGTTAGCCGTGATACTTATAAGAATCAGATGTTTGTAACTACAAACAGTGGTTCTG
>USOQ01000018.1 GCA_900556395.1 Candidatus Segatella caccae
CTAATTCTTGACTAATAAATTCATTCATCTCATTCTCTCTATTCCTTCTCAGATTTTTCATTTTATGACTATCTGCTTTAGAAAAGAAAAAAATCTTTGATTCTCTAATTCTTGACTAATAAAATCTTAGTATTCGAAAGTTCCGAATTCGCTCTTAATGGTCAGGCTGCGCTTGCCTTCTTCGATGTGTCCCACAACCTGAGCGTCGATATTAAAGCTCTTGCTGATGGCGATGACTTTCTCGGCAACTTCTGGTCGAACGTAGATTTCCATACGGTGACCCATGTTGAATACTTGATACATTTCTTTCCAGTCTGTGCCTGAGCAATCGTGGATGGCCTTGAAGAGAGGTGGTACGGGGAACATGTTGTCCTTGACAACCTTGCAATTGTCGTTTACAAAGTGAAGTACCTTGGTCTGTGCTCCACCAGTACAATGTACCATACCATGTATCTCAGGACGCAACTCGTCGAGCAATTTCTTGATGACAGGAGCATAGGTGCGGGTAGGTGAAAGAACCAGTTCGCCTGCGTTGATAGGAGCACCTTCTACCTCATCGGTCAGTTTGTATTTACCGCTATAAACCAACTCGTCTGGTACGGCGTGGTCGTAGCTTTCTGGGTAGTTCTCCGCTAAATATTTAGCGAATACATCGTGGCGTGCAGAGGTGAGTCCGTTACTACCCATACCGCCATTATACTTTTTCTCATAGGTAGCTTGACCCGTAGATGAGAGTCCAACGATGACATCACCAGGGCGAATGTTAGCGTTGTCAATGACATCGCTACGCTTCATGCGACAAGTAACGGTAGAGTCGACGATGATGGTGCGTACCAAGTCGCCAACGTCAGCAGTCTCGCCACCTGTAGGATAAATGCCGATGCCCATGTTGCGCATTTCTTTCAGGAGTTCGTCTGTACCATTTATGATGGCAGAGATGACATCGCCAGGAACGAGCATTTTGTTACGGCCAATGGTAGAAGAAACCAAGATGTTGTCTACCGCTCCTACGCAGAGCAGGTCGTCTGTGTTCATGACGACAGCATCCTGTGCGATGCCTTTCCATACAGAGAGGTCGCCTGTCTCTTTCCAGTACATATAGGCCAAACTTGATTTGGTACCAGCACCATCAGCGTGCATAATGTTGCAATACTCTGGGTCTCCGCCCAAAATGTCAGGAATAATCTTACAGAAAGCCTGTGGGAAGATTCCTTTGTCTATGTTCTTGATGGCATTATGCACATCTTCTTTGGCGGCACTCACTCCGCGCATCATATATCTATTGTTGCTCATTTTTATTAATATACTTTGAGGGTTGAATCTTGAATGATCTTTGATAGTTAAGCCTTGGCTATTCCTGGTGCCAGAAATCCCAAGAGGCAAAAGCCTGAAGTAGCAACATTTCCAGTCCGTTCTTTACGGTAGCTCCATGTTGCTTTCCTTTTTTCATGAAGAGCGTTTCGTCAGGATTGTAGATGAGGTCGTAGAGTAGGGTGTGGCTATCCATAGCCTCGTATGGTAGTTCTGGACACTCGTCTGTATGTGGATACATACCCACTGGAGTGCAGTTAACTATCACATTGTATTCTTTGATGACCTCAGGTGTTATCTTGTCATACTGTATGGTGCCAGGACGCTCGAAACGACTTACATATATGGTTTCCAGTCCGAGAGATTTCAAGCCATAGTTGATGGCTTTAGATGCACCTCCTGTACCTAAGATTAGGGCTTTCTTATGGCAAGGTTCCAGAAATGGCTCAATGCTTCGTGTGAAACCAATGACATCGCTGTTGTACCCCTTTAGCTTGACATCGTTTCCTTTGTGCTCTACCTTGATGACATTGACAGCCCCGATGGCAGTAGCTTCAGGACTGATGAAGTCGAGGTAGCTGATGACTTTCTCCTTGTAGGGGATCGTTACATTCAAACCTTTTAGCTCGGGTGTTGTGTCTAAGATTTCAGTCAGGTCTTCGATATGTGGTATCTCGAAGTTGATGTACTCAGCGTCAATTCCTTCGTTCTCAAATTTCTCGTTGAAGTAGTTCATTGAGAAGGAATGTCCTAACGGATAACCTATAAGTCCATATTTGTCCATAAAATCTTTGTTTAGAATGATTCTTTATCGTTGCGCTCTTGTTTATTTTGTAGCAAAATACATGGTACAGATTCCAAAAGTTAGTCTCTTGAATTCGGTTTTAGCAAAACCAACTTTCTTGAGAATATCCATCATGGTCTCTCCTTGTGGAAATGCTTCTATGGTGGCTGTAAGATAGCTATACGCACTTTGATCTTTTGAAATCAGTTTGCCGTAAACGGGCAGTACGGTGTGCGAATAGATGTGGAAGAGCTGTTTCATAGGGAAATGTACGGGTGTTGTAAGTTCCACAATGCTTAAGTGCCCTCCTTTCTTTAGTACGCGATACATTTCTTTGAGTCCTTGGTCAAGGCTTTGAAAGTTGCGGATACCGAAAGCGGCTGTGACAGCATCGAATGTGTTGTCAGGGAAAGAGAGGTTCAGGCAGTCTTCTTTTTGGAAAGAGATGATGTGTTCTAATTTCTCTCTTGCAACCTTTTCTTTACCTATTTTCATCATGCCTTCAGAAATGTCGGTTCCGATGAGTTGTGTTGGTTTCAGCATCTTGGCCGAGAGAATGGCAAAGTCGCCAGTACCTGTGGCTATGTCAAGAACCTTCTTTGGGTTAAAGGGAGCTAACTTCTTGATAGCTTTCTTTCTCCACCCCTTGTCTATATCCCACGAGAGCCTGTGGTTAAGGGTGTCGTAGGTGGGGGCGATGTTGTCGAACATTTCCTCTACCAGTTTCCCTTTGTCACCTGTTCCTTCGTATGGCTTTATTTTCTCTTGTTTGTACATGGCTCGCGCGTACCTTATATTATATATATAGTATAGCATGAGTTACGGAATGACAGTCTATGACTTTTGTTCCGTAACTCGTAGCTTATTATTGTCGGATTACTTCTTGTGAGAAGCAAGCCAGTTGCTTACATTCTTCTCGATGCGTGCAGCGATATCACCTTCCTCTGTGGCTTTGTCGAACTTCTCGCCTGTGATGTGCTCGTAGAGTTCGATGTAGCGTTCGCTTACACTCTCTGCGTATTCGTCAGTAATTTCTGGCATGGTCTGACCAGGCTCGTTCATGAAGTTGTGCTCGATGAGCCATTGACGTACAAACTCCTTAGAGAGCTGGCGTTGAGGCTCGCCTTTCTCGAACTTCTCCTCATAGCCATCGGCATAGAAGTAACGGCTTGAGTCAGGTGTGTGAATCTCGTCGATGAGATATACCTTACCATCGTGTTTACCAAACTCGTATTTGGTGTCGACAAGGATGAGGCCTTGCTTTGCTGCGATTTCCTGACCACGCTGGAAGATGCGGCGTGTGTAGTCTTCCATGACAGCATAGTCTTCAGCACTAACGATACCCTGTGCGATGATTTCTTCCTTTGAAATGTTCATGTCGTGACCCTCATCGGCTTTGGTTGTAGGAGTGATGATAGGCTCAGGGAAGCGCTCATTCTCGCGCATGCCATCAGGCAGTTTTACACCACAAATCTCGCGACAACCTTTCTGGTAATCTCTCCATGCGCTACCTGTGAGGATGGAACGGATGATCATCTCTACGCGGAAGCCTTCACACTTCAAACCTACTGTTACCATAGGGTCTGGGGTGGCCAGTTTCCAGTTAGGGCAGATGTCTGTTGTTGTGTCCAAGAACTTAGCTGCGATCTGGTTGAGAACCTGTCCCTTGAAAGGGATGCCCTTAGGCAGCACAACGTCGAATGCTGAGATTCTGTCGGTAGCGACCATCACGAGGAGGTCGTCGTTAATGTCATACACATCACGTACTTTACCGTGGTAAACACTCTTCTGTCCATCAAAATGGAAATCTGTCTTTGTTAATGCTTTCATTTTACGTTGAAATTTGAACTTTGAAATTCGAGCGTCATGATCAGTTGTTTGTCTGTCATTCTGCTCATTCTTAAATTCTAATTATTTTGTATTTTCTTTTTCTGCATTTTTAGCTTCTCGTGCTTCTATCCTCTCTTTGTCATACTTTTCATAAGCGTTGACAATACGAGTTACGAGTTTATGACGCACGATATCTTTCTGCCCTAAGTTTACCACCCCGATGCCTTCCACACCTTCCAATATCTTGAGGGCTTCTTTCAGTCCGCTTCGCTGGTCGCGAGGTAAGTCAATCTGAGTCATGTCGCCCGTGATAATCATCTTGGTGTTGGTGCCCATACGGGTGAGGAACATACGAATCTGTTGGGAAGTGGTGTTTTGAGCTTCATCAAGGATGACGATAGCGTCGCTGAGTGTGCGACCTCGCATGAAGGCCAATGGTGCAATCTGTATGATGTGCTTCTCCATCATATCCTGCAGTTTCACGGCTGGTATCATATCTTCGAGAGAATCGTAGAGGGGTTGCAGATAAGGGTCAATCTTGTCTTTCATGTCGCCAGGTAGGAAACCTAATTTTTCGCCAGCCTCGACAGCAGGTCTTGACAAGATGATTTTCTTAGCCATCTTGTCTTTTAGGGCTCTTACGGCAAGAGCGATGCTGAGGTAGGTCTTACCTGTTCCAGCAGGTCCTACGGCAAACACCATGTCATTCTTCTCGTAAGCATCAATAAGTTTTTGTTGATTTTCGCTTCGGCTCTTAATGGGCCTTCCGCTAATGCTATATACCAATACACCTTTCACCGTGTCGGCTTTGGTTTGTTTTCCCTTTACGATGTCAAGAATATCTTCTTCGTTGAGGGTGTTGTACTTGAGTAGGTGTACCCTCATGCGTTCTATTTCTTCTTCGGCTTTAGCCATTTCCTCTTCGTCGCCGAGCACACGCAATACGTTGTCACGTGCAACGATACGTAACTTAGGGTACAGCGACTTGATTATTTGCAGGTGAGCGTTGTTCACCCCATAGAACATCACTGGGTCTATATCTTCGAGTACTATATGCTTCTCTATCAAAACCTTTTATAACATTTTTTAGTTGAAAGATATGTAATATATAACACGGTGCAAAAGTAATACTTTTCCACGACATGAGCAAATTAATGCTCCCAAAATCGAGTCTTTTCTGTCAAAAAAGCATTTGACTAAATGATAAATATTTTAAAAAATGTGTCGTGAAGCCTTTTTTGTAGAAATGCAGATGCTCTAATTCGTTTCTTTTTCTTACCTTTGCATGAAAAAAGAACGACACATAAGAATGAAGATATCCAAAAATAAGTTTTTGAAAGGTTTTGTGGTGGTAACTTTATTGCTTGCCTTGCTGCGGCTTGTCTTCCCCGGTGTGGCGAAGCCTTTAGCTCATCACGTAGAGGAACAAACGGATTCGCTCGTTGTAGAACGTATAGACACGATGACTATAGAAAAACAAAAACCGTCTGTCTTTTTCGATGAGAAAGGTCAGGTAGTGAAGCATCGTATATTCTCGGTGCCACATTTTGGAAATACCTTTCCCGATCAGAACGATGTACAACTGGAGGCAGCTAATAAGTTTGGAGTGAGTCCAGTGCAGAATCGCGAGGCTGCAGAGCATAGTAAAGGTAAATTGGTGTATGTGGGTAGTAATCCTTATTTTTATGTAGATAAGTTGAATAATAGTATTCCTTATTTAGTTCCACGAGCATCGGTGCTTCTTCAGGACATCGGGCGTGCCTATTTTGACTCTTTGCAGATAAAGGGTATTCCTCTTCATAAGATTATTGTGACCAGTATTCTTCGTACCAAAGATGATGTGGTGAAGTTGCGCACTCGCAACAGTAATGCCACAGAGAATTCATGTCATCTCTATGGGACTACATTTGATGTTTGCTATAATAGATATAAGACAGTTCAGACAGCCAACGAACCACGAAGAGAAGTACGTAACGATTCGTTGAAATGGGTGCTGAGCGAAGTGCTTCGCGATATGCGACAGAATGGTCGCTGTTTGGTGAAATATGAGGTAAAGCAAGGTTGCTTTCATATTACAGTGAATTAACTCTTGACGGAGGTGCTCTTGTCTCCCTATAAATGATGATTTTTGGGGTAGGAGAGTATATAGGATAAGAAATATTTGATGCTTTTCATTGTCAATTCGGAAAATATGCGTAACTTTGCATCCGAATTCTTCAGGAAGGTATTTGAAATCCTCCTGAAGACAAGAAAAAGTATTCATTTATAATAAAAAAGGAAAAGAAAAAAGAATGATAAAACAAAAATTCAATAAGCGTATCGTTTTAGGCTTCATGCAAGGCGGTTTTGCGACTTGTTGGATATAAACCCGGGCACTTTTGTGTTCGGGCTTTTTTGTTTATTTGTTAATTAATTTTTTAATATTTTACCGAATTATGAGAAAAGAATGGAGAGGTTTCAAAGGAAACAAGTGGCAAACAGAAGTCAATCTTCGTGACTTCATTCAGAATAACTACACCAGCTACGACGGCGATGAGTCGTTCTTGGCAGAACCTACCCAAGCTACCGACACCCTTTGGGGTATGTTGAAAGAACTCCAGAAGCAGGAGCGTGCCAAGGGTGGTGTGCTTGATATGGAGACCGAGGTGGTTTCAGGATTGACAGCATATGGTGCTGCCTATATCGGCGAAAATACGAAGGATTTGGAGAAGGTGGTAGGTCTACAGACCGACAAACCGCTGAAGCGTGCTTTCATGCCTTATGGTGGTATCAAGATGGCAGAGCAGGCTTGTACTACATACGGCTATGAACCATCAGAGAAGCTCCATGAGATTTTCCACAAATATTGCAAGACTCACAATGATGGTGTCTTCGATGCTTACACTCCTGAGATGAAACTCGTTCGTCATAATCATATTCTTACAGGTCTGCCTGATACATATGGTCGTGGTCGTATCGTAGGTGACTATCGTCGTGTGGCTCTTTATGGTATTGACTTCTTGATTCAGGAGAAGCAGAACGATTTGGCTAACATGGGCGACCATGAGATGATCGATGAGGTGATTCGTCTTCGTGAGGAGGTCTCTATGCAGATTAGAGCTCTCAAGGGCTTGAAGGATATGGCTGCCAGCTATGGTTTTGATATCAGCCAGCCAGCTCAGAATGCACGTGAGGCTGTTCAGTGGCTTTACTTCGGTTACCTCGGTGCTGTGAAGACCCAGAATGGTGCTGCCATGTCGGTAGGTCGTATTTCTACTTTCCTTGACATCTACTTCGAGCGTGATTTCCAGGAGGGTACTCTTACCGAGGCTGATGCGCAGGAGTTGATTGACCACTTGGTGATGAAGTTCCGTATGGTGAAGTTCGCTCGTATTCCTTCTTATAACCAGCTCTTCTCAGGTGACCCTGTATGGGCAACTCTTGAAGTAGGCGGTATGGGACAGGATGGTCGTTCTATGGTTACCAAGAATGACTTCCGTTTCCTCCACACACTTGAGAATATGGGTCCTTCGCCAGAACCTAACCTGACAGTATTGTACAGTTCTCGTTTGCCTAAGGGCTTCAAGCACTATGCTTCTTTGATTTCTGTAAAGACCAGCTCTATACAGTATGAGAACGATGACGTGATGCGTCCTGTATGGGGTGATGATTATAGTATCTGCTGCTGTGTTTCTGCTACACAGACTGGTAAGGAAATGCAGTTCTTTGGTGCTCGTGCCAACTTGGCTAAGTGCCTGACTTATGCTGTCTCTGGTGGTGTTGACTCTAAAACCCGTGAGCAGTGTGGTCCTAAGTATCGTGCCGTAGAGGGTGATGTTCTTACTTATGAGGAGTTTATGCCTCGCTTTATGGACATGATGGACTGGCTGGCTTCTGTTTACGTGAAGACATTGAATCTGATCCACTACATGCACGACAAGTACTTCTACGAGGCTGCCGAGATGGCGCTCATTGATACAGACGTACGTCGTACATTCGCAACAGGTATAGCAGGTTTCAGTCATGTAGTAGACTCTATCTCGGCTATCAAGTATGCCAAGGTAAATATTGTTCGTGATGAGACTGGATTCCCACTCAGCTTCAAGACCGAGGGTGACTTCCCACGTTATGGTAATGATGATGAGCGTGCCGACGAGATTGCAGTATGGCTCTTGAAGACCTTCATGAATATGATTAAGAAGTATCATACTTATCGTGATTCTGAGCCTACAACTTCTATTCTTACCATCACCTCAAATGTGGTTTATGGCAAGTTTACCAGCAATATGCCTGATGGTCGCCCAGCAGGAGCACCTTTGGCTCCTGGTGCCAACCCATCTTACGGTGCTGAAAAGAACGGCTTGTTGGCTTCGCTCAACTCTGTGGCTAAGTTGCCTTACGAGTATGCTCTCGATGGTATTTCAAATACTCAGACCATCAGTCCAGGTGCTCTCGGTCATAACGACGAGGAGCGTGCGCAGACTTTGGTTGGTGTGATGGATGGTTACTTCAACCAGGGTGCTCATCACTTGAATGTCAACGTATTTGGCGTAGACAAGTTGATGGATGCGATGGAACATCCAGAGAAGGAAGAGTATCAGAACTTTACTATCCGTGTGAGCGGTTATGCAGTTAAGTTCATCGACTTGACTCGCGAGCAACAGCTCGACGTGATTGCTCGTCAGGCTCACGAGAAACTCTAAAGAATAGTTTCTTTGTAATAAATAATCAGATCAGCCCAGGCTCTCAGAGTCTGGGCTGTTTGTTTATTATGTTTATTGAAAAAATATATTAATGCAGTGTTTTTATGCAAAAGCTTTTCGGCTACCTTTTCATGTTTATCGTAATCGAACTTACGGTGGTTGGTAACAACTCAGCACCCTCTATAGAAAACTTCACGTTACTAAAGCATAAACTTGATTAAAAGTTCTGTTCGAAAGTTTTGAATATGTATTCAGAGCCTTTGAACGGATATCCAGAGCCTTTGAATATATATTCAGAGCTTTTGAATAGAGATTTATACAACCAAAAGGCTATTGGCTATATGTGGTTTAACGATTTTAGTTGACCACTTTACGCTTTATTGATAATACGAGTTGACTCAGTTATTACTTATTTATAATTCACGTTGACTCACAGTATTGACGTAACAACTCATGACAATATGGGTGCAGAGTAGTTTCGGTGGTTGAGTATAATTATAAATATCCTAAAAATTATAAAATCACTGCATAAAAGTTGCATAAATGGAAATAATGCACTAACTTTGCATAAAAATGAAAAGGCATGACAAAAGGTTTTGTACATAGTGTGGAGAGTTTTGGCTCTGTAGATGGTCCGGGAATTAGATTCTTGATATTCCTGCAGGGATGTCCTATGCGCTGTCAGTTCTGTCATAATCCTGATTCCTGGAAGACGGGAATAGGAGAGGAACGTACGGCTGATGAGTTGCTTGACCAAGCTGAGCGCTTTCGTACATATTGGGGCGACAAAGGTGGCATTACCGTAAGTGGAGGTGAGGCCTTGATGCAGATAGACTTTTTGTTGGAGCTTTTTGAGAAGGCTAAACGTCGGGGTATAGGAACCTGCTTGGACACTTCGGCTCAGCTCTTTACACGCAAGGCACCTTTCTTTGAGAAGTTTGAGCGTCTGATGGAGCTTACCGATACGGTTTTGCTTGATATTAAGCATATAGATGATGAAGAGCATCGCAAACTGACACGCCATAGCAATGCCAATATTCTGGATTGTGCCAGATATCTTAGTGAGATAGCCAAGCCTGTATGGATCAGGCATGTGCTTATTCCAGGTATTACTGATAAGGACGAATACCTAATAAGGTTGTGCGATTTTCTGTCTACGCTTCATAATATAGAGCGTATAGAAGTGCTTCCTTATCACACATTGGGCGTGTTTAAATATGAGAAATTGGGTATTGATTATCCCTTAAAGGGAGTAGAAACTCCCAATGCGGAGCGTGTTTCACATGCTCATAATATTTTACAGCAGGCTTTGTCGCTTCGGTAGGTTGTTGCATATCAAACTGTTGCATATCTATGGTAGGTGTCTTGGCTTTTACTGTTTTTTTTTAAAAATGTAAAGTGTAAATTGTATATAACTGGTGATGGAAAAGAAAAACAAAGAATCAGAATTTAATAGCTTTTGGGAGCAGCATCAGAAGCAGCTCATATTAAACGCACCCAAGGAATTGAGGGACGAATATGTGGAGTCTACTCAACTCAATTCTCCTTTAGACTGGTTGTGTTTCATTCTCCCTTTGGGTGTAGGTATTATGGTCTTATCTTCCCTACGGTTGGAGAGTGAAATCTTGTCTTGGTTTATCATGGTGGTTGTTGTAATTGTGCTGTTTGTCTTGATGCAGATGATAAAGCCGATGTTCTCAAAAAAGAAATCGACCTCGCAAGTTGTTGAGCGCATCAAGGAACATTACTATGCTGTTTATCTGCAACAAGGTAGCCTGGAGGCTTTTCATGCCTGGTTGGGTTAAACCAGCATGAAGTCGCTCATGATGTCGTCAGAAACGTACAAACCATTCCGAGTAAGCATCAGGCGTCCTTCTTTTATTTGCATTTGATGCCGTTCAATATGTTTGTCGGCTTCAGTAAGTAGGGTTCGGTAGAGTGAGTCTCCGAACTCTTCTTTTATTTTTGTTAGTGTGATACCATCGCTGGTGCGTAGGGCTGTGGCAATCAGATCGTTATATCTGGTGTTTATGTCGAGTGTTTCACTTTCTTGAACAACTCTTCCTTGTTTGATAGAATGGATATACTCGTTGATATCGGCTATATTCCAACTGCGCATGACTTTAGGGCTACGTATGTAGGAATGGGCGGCTGCTCCCAAACCTATGTATGGCACTTCATGCCAGTAACTGCTGTTGTGGCGCGAACGGTAACCTGGGAGTGCAAAGTTGCTAATCTCATAGTGTTCATATCCCGCTGCTGTCAGTTCGTCGATGAGTATCTCGTACATTTGGAGATAGGTTTCCTCATCTATTTCTTTTATTTTTTCTTGTTGTAATAAGCGGTAAAGTGTTGTGCCTTCTTCGTACATCAGGCTATAGGCTGACAGGTGTTCTACGTTTAATGACAGAGCTTCTCTGATGTCATGGGTCCATTCGGTGATGGTTTCGTTCGGGAATCCGAACATTAGGTCTATGCTGATGTTGCCGACACCAGCTTTGCGCAATAGCTTAATGGCTTGCTTGGCTTCGATGGCATTGTGTCTTCTGTGTAAGAATCTCAATCTCTCATCCGAGAAAGTTTGTATTCCCATGCTGATGCGATTGATAGGCAACTGGGCTATCGTACGGCATAGAGTGGGGGTGATGTCGTCAGGGTTACACTCCATCGTGATTTCTATATGTTCTGTAAGCGAGGAACCATAGTTCTTGTTGATGCCTTCAAACAGACGAACGAGTTGTTCGCTGGTGAGTTGACTGGGTGTTCCACCACCCAGATAGATGGTTTCTATCTTAGCTGGTTCCCCTAAAGTATCGTTAATCTGGCGTAAAGCCATCTCTTGACAGAGGGCTTCAATGTATGCATCTCTCTCTCTTAGGGATGTGGTGCTGTAGAAACCGCAATAGATGCAGCGGCTCTCGCAGAAGGGTATGTGTATGTAAAGTCCTGCCATGATTGTCTATATATAATAAGGTGTATGCTTGTTTTTTTGCTTTAATAAGGTGCAAAATTACTAATATGTTTTAAAAGAAGAGAGTTTTGAAAGGTAAACTTTTTGTTTTTTGAGAATAATTCACTATCTTAGTAGCCATAAAGCGGAGAAGAAAACCCTTCGCCCTTTTGACAACTTAATGTATAACCCTTATTAAATCTATAGCGTCATGAGAGTATATCAGACAAATGAGATCAAAAACATCGCGTTGCTGGGCAGTGCGGGTAGCGGCAAGACTACACTTGCCGAAAGTATGTTGTTCGAAGCAGGCATTATCAAGCGTAGAGGCTCTGTAGAAGCGAAGAATACGGTGAGTGACTACTTCCCAGTAGAGTTGGAATACGGCTATTCGGTATTCCCTACTGTTTTTCATGTAGAATGGAATAATAAGAAACTTAATATCATTGATTGTCCAGGAAGTGATGACTTTGTGGGCGGAGCTATTACTTCACTCAATGTTACCGATCAGGCTGTGATTCTTATTAATGGTCAGTACGGTCCTGAAGTAGGTACACAGAATAATTTCCGCTATACAGAGAAACTTGGCAAACCTGTTATCTTCTTGGTTAATCAGCTTGATTCTGATAAGTGCGACTTTGACAACATCGTCGCTACAATGCAGGAAATCTATGGTTCTAAATGTATTCAGATACAATATCCTATAGAGACTGGTTCTGGCTTTAATGCTCTCATAGACGTGTTATTGATGAAGAAATATTCTTGGAAGCCAGAAGGTGGTGCTCCTGTCATCGAGGAGATTCCTGAAGAGGAGATGGATAAGGCTATGGAACTGCACAAGGCTCTTGTGGAGGCAGCTGCAGAGAATGATGAGGGCTTGATGGAGAAATTCTTCGAGAGCGAGAGCCTTACTGAGGACGAGTTGCGTGAAGGTATCCGAAAGGGATTGGTTACTCGTAGCATCTTCCCTGTGTTCTGTGTTTGTGCAGGCAAAGATATGGGTGTGCGTCGCTTGATGGAGTTCTTGGGTAATGTAGTTCCTTTCGTAAGCGAGATGCCTAAATTGCATAATACTCGTGGTGAGGAGATTACTCCTGATGCTGCTGGCAAGGAGAGTGTTTATTTCTTCAAGACAGGTATGGAGCCTCATATCGGTGAAGTAAGCTATTTCAAGGTGATGAGCGGTACTATTAAGACTGGTGACGATCTTACCAATGCTGATAGAGGTAGCAAGGAACGTATTGGTCAGTTGTACGCTTGCGCTGGTGCTAATCGTGTTCCTGTAGAGAAGCTGGAGGCTGGTGATATCGGCTGTACAGTGAAACTCAAGGATGTGAAGACAGGTAATACGCTGAATGGCAAGGATATAGAATGGCGCTTTGATTTTATCAAATATCCTAATTCTAAGTATTCTCGTGCAGTGAAGGCTGTTAACGCTCAAGATACAGAGAAGTTGATGGCAGCTCTTCTGAAGATGCGTCAGGAAGATCCTACATGGGTAGTAGAGCAGAGTAAGGAGTTGCGTCAGGTTATTGTTCATGGTCAGGGTGAGTTCCATCTACGTACATTGAAATGGCGTTTGGAAAACAATGAAAAGTTGAACATTGTGTATGGTGAGCCTCGTATTCCTTATCGCGAAACTATCACCAAGAAAGCGCGTGCAGAATACCGTCATAAGAAACAGAGTGGTGGAGCAGGTCAGTTTGGTGAGGTTCATTTGATTGTGGAGCCTTATGCTGAGGGTATGCCTGATCCAACATCATTTACCTTCAATGGACAGGAGTTCAAGATGAACATTAAGAGCCGTGAAGAGGTAACATTAGATTGGGGTGGAAAGTTGGTTTTCCTTAACTCAGTAGTTGGTGGTGCCATTGATGCTCGCTTTATGCCAGCTATCCTCAAGGGTATTATGGACTGTATAGAACATGGACCTCTTACTGGTAGCTATGCTCGTGATGTGCGAGTTATTGTTTATGATGGTAAGATGCACCCAGTAGATAGCAATGAGTTGTCGTTCATGTTGGCTGCTCGTCATGCATTCAGTGATGCATTCAAGTTGGCTGGTCCTAAGATTTTGGAGCCTATCTATGACTTAGAGGTATATGTACCTGCTGACTTTATGGGTGATGTGATGAGTGATTTGCAAGGTCGTCGTGCGCTCATTATGGGTATGGATAGCGAGGCTGGATATCAGAAACTTAGTGCAAAGATTCCTTTGAAGGAACTTTCTAACTATTCTATATCTCTCAGTTCGCTTACTGGTGGTCGTGCATCTTTCACTACAAAGTTTGCAAGTTATGAGCTTGTTCCTAATGACATTCAAGGCAAGTTGATAGCAGAGCATGAGGCTGAGTTAGCTAAAGAGGCTGAGTAAATAAGAAGTAAGAAGGAAACTTATTGAATGATAGAATGATATAGAGGGCATGCCCAAAAGCATGCTCTCTTTTTTTTGTAGTTAAGGGTTTAGAGTCATTCCTTTTCTGTTCTATGGGTGCTGTATATATCCGTTATATGTTTATATGTAATTAGTATATGTTTGTAATGTTAATAATGGTGAATAATAGAGAAATTATTAACTGCAATCTGTTAAGCGTTTAAGAATTTTATCTATCTTTGCTGTCATGAAGAAGAAAACAATTTGGACAATAGCTTTCATCATGGGCTTTTCGTTCTTGGCTTTACTTTTCCTTCAACTGGGATATATCCAGGAAATGGTAAATATGAAGAAAGAACAGTTTGATGAATCAGTCAATAGAGCCTTATATCAAGCTTCAAGAAATTTGGAGCTCAATGAGACTTTGCGCTATTTAGAAAAAGATGTGAATGAAACAGAACGCAGGGCCATCCGCCAAGATTCTGTCGGTACAAGGAGTGGACAGGTGGATGGTACGGTGCAGCAGTCACATCAGTATTCGGTAGTAGGTAAGGATGGTACGGTTTATTCTTCTTTTGAGTTGAAGACTATAGCCAGCAATCCTGCACAGATGCCAAAGGCAATGATACTTCGTAGCGATAAAAACTCGTTGCATGAGGCTCAGAAGTCTTTGCAGGAAATTGTTAAGAATAGATATGTTTATCAGAAAGCGTTGCTTGATGAGGTGGTATATTCTATATTGTATTCAGCCTCGGATAAGCCTTTGAAAGAGCGTATCAATTTCAAATTGCTTGATCAGGATCTCAAGGCCGAGATGATGAATAATGGTATCAATATCCCTTATCATTTTACGGTGAGTACGCAGGATGGTCGTGAAGTGTATCGTTGTCCTGATTTTACCGAAGAGGGTGAGGATTATAGTTATTCGCAAGTG
Organism: Candidatus Segatella caccae; assembly: GCA_900556395.1. Classification (GTDB taxonomy): domain Bacteria; phylum Bacteroidota; class Bacteroidia; order Bacteroidales; family Bacteroidaceae; genus Prevotella; species Prevotella caccae. The sequence continues at coordinate 14,866 of USOQ01000018.1, forward strand.
TTGTTTCGTAATGATCCTCAATCGAAAATGGGAGTTGTTAAGGTTCACTTCCCTGACATGAATAGCTACATTTTCTCCAGTGTGCGTTTCATGATTCCGAGTGTTATCTTTACCTTGGTATTGTTGGTTACCTTCATATTTACCATTGTTGTAATTTTCCGACAGAAACGCTATACGGAAATAAAGAACGACTTCATCAACAATATGACCCATGAGTTGAAAACGCCTATTGCAAGTATCAGCTTGGCTGCTCAGATGCTCAATGATTCCTCTGTTTCAAAGAGTGAGCAAATGCAGAAACACTTAGGTGGTGTCATTAACGATGAATCTAAACGTTTGCGCTTCTTGGTAGAAAAAGTACTGCAGATGAGTATGTTTGACCGAAAGAAGGCTGTGTTCAAGAAGAAACATCTCGACCTGAATGAAATGGTGGAAAATATAGCCCATTCGTTCTCTCTACGAGTAGAGCATACTGGTGGAAAGGTCTATACCGACATTGAGGCTGTTGATTCCTCTATCTATGTTGATGAGGTTCACTTCCAAAATGTAATCTTCAATTTGATGGACAATGCAGTGAAATATCGCAAACCAGGCGAGGCGCTTAACATTACGATGAAGACTTGGAATGACGATCAATATCTCTATCTTTCTATTAAGGATACAGGCTTAGGCATTAAGAAAGATAATTTGAAGAAGATATTTGATAAGTTCTATAGGGTTCATACAGGTAATGTTCATGATGTCAAGGGGTTTGGCTTGGGTCTGGCATATGTCAAGAAGATTGTCGACCTGCATGATGGAGAAATCAAGGTTGACAGTGAGTATGGCAAGGGTACTACTTTTGTAATAAAACTGCCTGTAATTCTTGATTAGTCGAGTATGATAAGAGTGTAAATAATAGAATATTAATCAATAAAACGATAAGATTATGGAAGAGACAATTAAGATTTTGCTTTGCGAAGACGATGAGAACTTGGGTATGTTGCTTCGTGAGTATTTATTGGCAAAGGGATATGATACCACATTGTGTCCAGATGGTGAGGCTGGCTATCGAGAATTTACAAAGGGTAAATTTGATATTGCAGTGCTTGATGTGATGATGCCAAAGAAGGATGGATTCACATTGGCACAAGAGATTCGTCAGGCCAATGCTGATATTCCAATCATCTTCTTGACAGCTAAGACTCTGAAAGAGGATATTCTTGAAGGATTCAAGATTGGTGCTGATGATTATATCACCAAGCCTTTCTCTATGGAAGAGTTAGTACTTCGTGTAGAGGCTATCCTTCGTCGAGTACGTGGTAAGAAGAATAAAGAATCTACTTTGTATCACATCGGAAAGTTTACCTTCGATACTCAGAAGCAGTTGCTCTCAGCTGGTGAGAAGCAGACTAAGTTGACCACAAAAGAGAACGAGTTGTTGTCTTTGCTCTGTTCTCATGCCAACGAGATTCTTCAGCGTGATTATGCACTCAAGACAATCTGGATAGATGATAACTACTTCAATGCTCGCTCTATGGATGTCTACATCACTAAGTTGCGTAAGCATCTAAAGGACGACCCTCAGATTGAAATTATCAACATCCACGGCAAGGGTTATAAGTTGATTACTCCAGCAGAGGAATAATCTATGGCTTTTGCTTGATAGAATATACATATCCTATTGTTCCCAAGACGATGAAAAGAAGTCCGGCGAACAATAGGATATTATTTTTGATATTCCATATATAACTCGATGCAAGCATGAGAACGCCTAAAACAATAAACGTCATGCCCATTGATAAAAGTGCGGGTAAGAGTTGCTTGAAATGATTTTTTTTCATGATTTCCACCTTCTTTTTATAGTTTAACGACCAATGAATTAAATATTTACTGCAAAAGTACATAAAATATTTGGTTAATTGGATAAAAAGTAGTAATTTTGCACCGCATTTCGTGGAAGAGGCGCATTTATGGGCCAAAATTACAGATGCATCATATTTATTTAATAACATTTTAATTATCAAAAGTAGTATGAATCAATACGAAACCGTTTTCATTTTGACTCCCGTTTTGTCTGATGAACAGATGAAGGAAACGGTCGCTAAGTTCAAGAAGCTGCTCACCGATAACGGTGCTGAGATTTTGAACGAAGAGGCTTGGGGTTTGAAGAAGTTGGCTTACAACATTGAGAAGAAGACATCAGGCTTCTACAACTTGATTGAGTTCAAGGCTGAACCAACTTTGATTAACAAGCTCGAGACTGGCTATCGCCGCGACGAGAAAGTTATTCGTTACATGACTGTTAAACTTGAAAAGTATGCAGCACAGTACGCAGAGAAGCGTCGTGCTAAGCTTGGTAAAAAAGAGGAGGCTTAATCATGGCAGATCAGAAATCAGAAATCCGTTATTTGACCGCTCCTTCTATCGACACAAAGAAGAAGAAGTATTGCCGTTTCAAGAAGAGCGGTATTAAGTATATCGACTATAAGGATCCAGAGTTCTTGAAGAGATTCTTGAACGAGCAGGGTAAGATTCTTCCACGTCGTATTACAGGTACATCTTTGAAGTATCAGCGCCGTGTAGCACAGGCTGTTAAGCGTGCTCGCCAGATCGCTTTGCTTCCTTACGTAACCGATTTGATGAAGTAATTTAAGGAGGATAAAGACTAATGGAAATTATACTTAAGCAAGATATTATCGGTCTTGGATACAAGAACGATATCGTGAATGTAAAGAGTGGTTATGGTCGTAACTTCCTCATTCCTACAGGTAAGGCTGTTATCGCTTCTCCATCTGCAAAGAAGCAGTTGGCTGAGGATTTGAAGCAGCAGGCTCACAAGCTCGAGGCTATCAAGGCTGAGGCTGTTAAGAAGGGTGAGGCTCTTAATGATGTAGTTCTTACTATTGCTGCTAAGGTAAGCGCAACAGGTCAGCTCTATGGTTCTGTTAACGCTGCTACTGTAGCTGAGGAACTCGCAAAGAAGGGTATCGAGGTTGATCGTAAGATCATCACTATGAAGGATGCCAAGAAGATTGGTGAGTATGAGGCAACTGTTCACTTCCACAAGGAGGTTGAAATCAAGGTTCCTGTTATCGTTGTAGCAGAGAATGCTCCTGTTGCTGCTCCTGCAGCTGAGGCAGCTCCTGCAGTTGAGGCAGTTCCTGCAGAGGAGGAGGCTCCAGTAGCTGAGTAATCTCACAATCTTTTTTAGTGTACGATATTTTTTCGCACTGTAAAGCAAATTGATATAAAGATCCCATCTGCCGTAAGGCATTTGGGATTTTTTTGTTTTTTCTCTTTATAGTATCGTTTTTTTGTTGTATCTTTGCACCCGATTATTATTCAGCTTATTTCTGGATATTAACATCGTAATATTTGTAACAAACTAAATAAACAAACAAGTAATGAAAGCATTTGTTTTCCCTGGTCAGGGTTCTCAATTCGTAGGTATGGGTAAGGACCTCTACGACAACAACGCGTTAGCAAAAGAACTTTTCGATAAGGCTGATGAGATTCTCGGTTTCAAGATTACCGATATCATGTTTGCCGGTACAGATGAGCAGTTGAAAGAAACTAAGGTTACACAGCCTGCTGTATTCTTGCATTCTGTTATTTCTGCTCTTTGCTTAGGTGAAGATTTCAACCCCTCAATGGTAGCAGGTCACTCTCTTGGTGAGTTCTCTGCTTTGGTTGCAGCAGGAGCTATGGCATTCGAGGATGGTTTGAAACTTGTTGCAGCTCGTGCCAATGCGATGCAAAAGGCTTGCGAGGCTAATCCTGGTACAATGGCTGCTATTATCGGTTTGTCTGATGAGCAGGTAGAAGCTATTTGTGCAGAGGTTAGCACTGAGGGCAATGTGGTAGTAGCAGCTAACTACAACTGTCCTGGTCAGTTGGTAATTTCTGGTAATGTAGATGCTATCAATGCTGCTTGCGAGAAGTTGAAGGCTGCAGGTGCGAAGCGTGCATTGCCTCTGAAGGTAGGTGGTGCATTCCACTCTCCATTGATGCAGCCTGCAAAGGACGAGCTTCAGGCCGCTATTGAGAAGACCACATTCACAGCACCTAAATGCCCTGTTTATCAGAATGTAGATGGTAAGCCTCATACAGACCCAGCCGAGATTCAGCAGAATTTGATTGCTCAGTTGACAAGTTCAGTTCGCTGGACATCATCTGTACAGGCTATGATTGCTGATGGTGCAGACGACTTTACAGAGTGTGGTCCAGGCAAGGCCCTTCAGGGTATGATAGGCCGCATCGATAAGAATGTTGCTTCTCATGGTATTGCTTAATATCTGGTAATTACCGCGAGATGAAAGAGAAAGTCGTAATTTATCAAGTTCTTCCACGTCTGTTTCGCAATTCCAATACGACCCGTAAGGCAAATGGAACTATAGAGGAAAATGGATGTGGAAAACTTAATTATTTTAATGACACAGTATTAGCCCGTATCCATGATATGGGCTTTACTCATATTTGGTATACCGGCGTTATTCGGCATGCCACACAAACAGATTACTCATCTTATGGCATTCCTGTACAGCATGCAGAAGTCGTGAAAGGTAAGGCAGGTTCCCCCTATGCCATTACTGACTACTATGATATCGATCCTGATTTAGCAGAGAATGTAAGTTTGAGAATGACAGAGTGGGAGAGTCTTATAGAGCGCACTCATAAGGCTGGTATGAAAGTCATCATGGACTTTGTACCCAATCATGTGGCGCGTGAATATCATTCCATTCGCAAACCAGCAGGTGTACGAGATCTTGGAGAAGATGATGATGTGAATATGCACTTCTCCACCCGCAACAATTTTTATTATACATGGGGTGACTTGGATTTGAACGACGTGCGTTGTTCTAAACCAGAGTTTAAGGCTTATTCTGAGAAGGAGGCCAAGATATATGAAAGTTACCATGAGAGCCCAGCTAAAGCTACAGGTAACGATCGCTTTGATAATCGTCCTGGGCGAAACGACTGGTATGAAACCGTCAAACTCAACTATGGTGTAGATTACTGTGATGCAGGTGGTAGAAGTTATCACTACGAGCCAGTACCCAGTACATGGGGCAAGATGACCGACATTTTGCTATACTGGGCCAGCAAGGGAGTTGATGGATTCCGTTGTGATATGGCTGAGATGGTGCCTTGCGCTTTCTGGTCGTATGCCACACAGATATTGAAATCACGCTATCCCGAGGTGCTTGTTATTGGCGAAGTATATGATCCTAACCAGTATCGCAATTATGTCAAAGCTGGTTTTGATTATCTTTATGATAAGGTAGGCATGTATGATTGTCTGCGTGCAGTAATCCGTGGTGAACGTCCTGCTGCCAGTATTACTCACGAATGGCAAGTGGTAGATGACATACGCGAGCATATGCTCTATTTCTTGGAGAATCATGACGAGCAACGTATAGCCAGCGATTTCTTCTGTGGCGATGCTCGTAAGGCACTGCCAGCAGTGGCCATGAGCCTCTTCTTCCAAAAAAATCCTTTCATGCTCTATAGTGGTCAGGAGTTTGGAGAAAAAGGTATGGACAAAGAAGGCTTCAGCGGTATAGATGGCAGAACAACCATCTTTGACTATTGGTCGCCCGTGACCTTGTCGCATGCCTATGATACGCTGGTAGCTTCTAAGCCAAGAGGACGCAAACCTGCTATGCCACATAAGGAATGGTGTACAGCAGAACAGAAAGAGCTTGCTGTGCAGTATCGCAAGATGCTGAGACTTGCCAACGAGGAACGTGCCATCCGTGAGGGAGATACATTCGACCTGATGTATGTGAATGCCATTTCCGAGTATTTTGATCCACGTTCTCAGTTTGCCTTTCTTCGTAAGAAGGATGAAGACGTATTCTTAGTGGTGCTCAACTTTGGGACAGAGCCATGTCAATTGGGCGTTACCATACCAGCCCATGCTTTCGACTTCTTCCACATCACAGAGGAAGAGGTGATGGCAACAGAACTCTGGACTGGTGACAAGAAGAAGGTAGAACTTAAGAAAGACGGACGTTTCCCAGTGGCTGTTGAGCCTTATGGAGTAAGAATCTATAAATTCAATGTCAAGATGGAAGAGAGTGAGTTTATTTTGAATGAGCATCACAAGGAAGAGTTTCCTCCTGCTCATACGGCCGAGCATCTGCTCAATCAGTTGATGGTTCGTATGTTCTCATGCGAGCGCAGTCGCAATGCTCATATTGAGCGAAAGAAAAGCAAGATGACCTTTGTCGTTGACCACAAACCTTCGCGTCAGGAAGAGAAGGCGATAGAAACCGAGATGAATCGGTTGATAGCGCTTGATATGCCAGTGACCTATGAGTTTGTTGATCGCGACCATATTCCTGCCGATGTGAAACTCGACCGATTGCCAGAGGATGCCAGCGAGACTTTGCGTCTGGTGCGTATAGGCGACTACGATGTGTGTCCTTGCATAGGCAAGCATGTACGCTCTACGGCACAGATAGGTAAGTTTGTGATGCTTGGTACCAATTGGGACGAGGCATCTCATTCCTTGCGTATCCGCTTCAAGATTGTACAGTAATTCGGAGTGTGATAAAATACATTGGCCTGTGTGTAGAAACGCAATGGGCTTCGTTGCCCAACGAAGGTACTTACGTTCTTGGGGAGTATAAGTCCGTGCAGGTACCGGCACTCATTTTACAAAAAGCAAATAAAAAAAGTTGCGAGAGTAATCTCGCAACTTTTTTATCTTTTAGTATATTTGATTCTTTGATTAGTATGCAAACAGAGGATAGTCCTTCATGGTTGCATTTACCTTCTCGCGTACACGAGCAATTACCTTCTCGTCCTCAGGAGCATTCAGAACCTCTTCGATGAGCTCGGCAATGAGGTGCATCATATCCTCTTTGGCGCCACGGGTTGTCATGGCTGCAGTACCCAGGCGGATACCACTTGTCTGGAAGGCAGAGCGAGTGTCGAATGGAACCATGTTCTTGTTGACAGTAATATCGGCAGCAACAAGAGCGTTTTCTGCCACCTTACCAGTCAGGTCAGGGTACTTACTTCTCAAGTCTACGAGCATAGAGTGATTATCGGTACCACCGCTTACGATACCAAAGCCACGACCGATGAGGTCGTCTGCCAATACGGCTGCGTTTTTCTTTACCTGCATGGCATATTCTTTCCATGATGGCTGGAGGTTCTCGTTGAAGGCTACAGCCTTGGCAGCGATAACGTGCTCCAAAGGACCACCCTGCTGACCTGGGAATACTGCAGAGTTGAGCAACATACTCATCTTCTTTACCTCACCCTTCTTGGTGGTATAACCCCAAGGATTGTCGAAGTCTTTACCCATGAGGATAATACCTCCACGAGGACCACGCAGAGTCTTGTGGGTAGTAGAAGTTACGATGTGTGCATACTTCAATGGGTTGTCGAGCAGTCCTGCTGCGATAAGACCAGCAGGGTGCGCCATGTCGATCATCAGGAGGGCACCCACCTCATCGGCAATTTTGCGCATGCGAGCATAGTCCCACTCACGGCTGTATGCGCTACCACCACCGATAATCAACTTAGGTTTGTTTTCGAGAGCTAACTTCTCCATCTCGTCGTAATCCACACGACCAGTTTCCTTGTTCAGGTTATAACCGATGGGGTTGTAGAGGAGACCAGATGTGTTGACATGGCTACCATGAGAGAGGTGTCCACCGTGGTCGAGGTTCAATCCCATGAAGGTGTCGCCTGGTTTGAGCACTGCGAGTAGCACGGCAGCATTAGCTTGTGCTCCAGAGTGAGGTTGAACGTTGGCATACTCCGCACCGAAGACCTTCTTGACGCGCTCAATGGCCAGGTTTTCTACGATGTCTACCACTTGACAACCGCCATAGTAACGTTTGCCTGGGAGTCCTTCTGCATACTTGTTAGTAAGGTAAGAACCCATAGCGTTCATTACCTCGTCACTCACGAAGTTTTCTGAAGCAATCAGCTCCATACCTTTCAGCTGACGCTGATGTTCTCTTTCGATCAAGTCGAAAATCTCTTGGTCTTTTTCCATTGAATCTTTTATTTATTGAATCTCTTAATTATTAGTCGTTGGTTGTTATTCCACTCATCTTTTGATATTGTTCTGCAAAATTAAACAATATAGTTGTAATAACCAAATAAAAAATACTATTTTGAGTGGTTTTACTTTCTTTTTGTTGTTTTTATAGCAAAACAGGCTTCTAACTGTTATGTTAGAAGCCTGTTTAGTTTTATTTGCAAAGTTCCACCTTTCCGAGTTGCTGTTCTTTGTCGCAGTAGTGGCATCGTATCACGCCCAAGACAGGATCTACCGTGTGGAAGACAGTAGCCATAGGCTCGTTGTTGGTAATACACTTTGGGTTATTGCATTTCACGATACCCTTCAGTGTATCTGGAGTCTTAACAGTTTTCTTCTCTACGATTTCGTAGTCTTTGATGATACTCAGTCCGATGTTAGGGGCTACTACCGAGAGGCGGTTAATCTCTTCGTCAGTGAAGAATTTGTTGGCCACCTTGATGATACCCTTCTTGCCTATTTTTTTAGAAGGGAGGTTGTAACCAATAGTTACGGGTGTGTCCATCTTTTCGAGTTGCAAGAGGTTTACCACCTGGTAAGTTTTCTCTGCAGGAATATGGTCTATAACGGTTCCGTTCTCGATGGCGGCAACCACAAGTTGATTCTTATTATTTCCCATTTTGTTTTATTCTATTGATGAGTGTTGTGTTGCCTTACGATCATACGATATCAGCCGATTTCATATGCAGCGTCCAACACTCAGCATTCAACATTATTCAATGATTGTTTTATCGTTTTTGATATCATCGAGCGTAATGCCGAGACAGTGGCAGAAGATAGCCTCGCGTGCATAAAGACCATTTTGAGCCTGCTGTATGTAGTAGGCGTGTGGGTCGTCGTCGACATCGTAGGCAATCTCGTTGACACGTGGCAGCGGGTGCATAATCTTCATATTGTCCTTTGCCTTTACTAACATATCTCTCTTCAGGATATATACATTCTTGACGTGCTCATATTCCATCAGGTCGCTGAAGCGTTCTTTCTGCACACGAGTCATATAGAGAATGTCTGCACCTGCTATGATATCCTCATTGAAGTCCTCATGCTCAACATATTTGATGCCATGGTGATCGCAGTAGAGTTTATATTCCTGTGGCATGGCCAATTCCTTGGGAGCTATGAAATGGAAAGTAGGATTGAAGTGACGCATAGCTGTGATAAGCGAGTGAACGGTTCTGCCATACTTGAGGTCACCCACAAGATAGATATTAAGATTCTCGAGAGTACCCTGTGTCTTGTAGATGGAGTAGAGGTCGAGTAGGCACTGCGAAGGGTGCATGTGAGCACCATCTCCAGCATTGACAATAGGCACAGGAGCCACCTCGCTGGCATACTGTGCAGCACCCTCTATATGGTGGCGCATGGCTATGATATCGGCATAGTTGCTTACCATGAGGATGGTGTCTTTGAGAGTCTCTCCCTTAGTGGTGCTGGATGTCTTGGCATCAGAGAAGCCTATGACACGAGCACCGAGACGGTTGGCTGCTGTTTGAAAACTAAGTTGTGTACGGGTTGATGGCTCGAAGAAAAGGGTAGCAACGACCTTTCCTTTCAGCAATTCCCTGTTGGGATGCTTTTCGAACTCTTGCGCCATCTTTAGGAGGTATTCTATCTTCTCCTTAGATAGGTCAGCAATTGTCACAAAATTATGTTTTTCCATTTGAATTTTGATTGATTGTTCTGAAATTGCCTCCAAAGTTACATATATTTTTTTATTTTCTTGTTATTCTCCTCAAAAGTTTTAAGTTATTTTGCATAATAAACCCCGAAAGCTTTTTGTCTAACTTTCGGGGTTCACTTCAATCTCGCACCTCTGTTTTTTTATTCTATCACCATTTTCTTTCCGTGATGGATATAGATACCTTTCTGTGTAGGGCATTCATTGCCTACTTTCTGTCCGTTCAGGTTGTACCAGCCTTTAGGATAGATAGGTTCTGTCTCAAATTCGATGAATGGAATGCTCGATACACCCTGATAGTTGTCATACGAGAATGCCACGTTCTGCATGCTTCCCCAGATGTATTCCTCCAGTCCAGGATAGTCCACGAAGGGGTTGCGGTTGTTTTGCTGTTGCTGGATACCTCTGTTGCGATCTATTTCCTTCTGGCTTACTGGGTCTTTCTTCGCCCATTCCATCAACATGTTCATTTGCCAGTCCTTGTAAGGTTTGTAGGAATTGTGTGAGGCGATAGGTGCAAATTCTCCAGCATTCCAATTTGCAATCTTATCTTCGTAAGCTGTTGCCATATAGAAGTAGATGCGGGCGAAGTCTCCTTTGTATAGATCGTTGGGCTCAAAGACGGTACCTGTATAGCCGGGATAGGTACATTTGCCCAATTTTGAGAAACCCTTGTTAGATTTGTATTTTTCTCCATTATTTTCCCCAAAGGGATAGTTGCTTCTCATTCCATTTACCTTTCCATCGGTTGGCACAAGGTGCACGAGATCGGTGTACATAGGCATAGTTTTACCACCAAACCAGCTTTTAGGAAAAGAATGTTCACGGTTGTAAACATCGCCTTCTTTTTTATAACTTCCAGCCTGATCAGTTCCGAATCTGAAGTTCGTAGTGCATGAATACATATCCCACACTTTACCGTCTTCTCTCATGTCGGTTGTTCTGAAAGCTGTCCACAGTCCGTCATACGACAATTGACTATGATTCCTAATGATTTTAAACATCGCAGTTTTCAACGCTTTTCCTTTCAAGCCGTTAGCACTCTGATAATAAGTACCCGTATTGTTAGGCCCCTGTGCAAAGAGACTTAAAGTGATGAGTTGCAGGGTTATGAAGAGCCCCCAATGCTTAATGATTTTTCTTTTCATGTTCGTGTGATGTTTTTCTGATATAATGTTGTTAGATTCTTATAGCAATTATCAATGCTGATGATTATATCCGTTTAATGAGATGTTCGCCTCATTCCATTTGTCTTTAGGGACGGGTTGACTCTTGGGGTAACCTATAACGATTGTGTTCAGCGGTATCAAGTTGCTGGGCAGTCCCAACAGTTTTTGCATTCCCTTGTAGCGGTCCTCAAGAGGGTAGAGGGCAGTCCATACAGCGCCCAGGTCGAGGGCGTGAGCCATTAAGAGGATGTTCTCGGTGACGGCAGCACAATCTTGAATCCAAAATTCCTGTTCTATACCATTGAGTGTCTTATGCATATCGCCGCATACCACAATGGCGAGTGGCGCCTCCTTTACCATATTGGCGTAAGGACTGAAGCGTGGAATCTGGTCGAGTAGTTTTCTGTCATCTATTACGGCTAAGTGCCAAGGCTGTTTGTTGCAAGCCGATGGGGCTGCCATGCCAGCATGCAGTAGCATATCGACCTTCTTGTGCTCTACAGGTTGATCTAAAAAGCTTCGCACAGAAGTACGGCTCATGATCATGTCGTATATCTCTTTTTGATTCATGATTCTATAACTTAGTAATATTTCTACAAAGTTACATATAATATATGATATAAATAGGTATTTCTAATAGTTTTTCTGCATAAATACGTTAAAAAAATGCTTTTTAGCTTATTATAACTATGTGAATGGAAGGCGTATCAAAACTTTTGTGTAGTTTTGTGATTGATAAGAGTGTGTTTCAAGAGAAGACAATTCTTCTTCTTGGAATGGATAAACAGTAAGTATAACTTCATAACAGAGTAAGGATGAATATCAATGCAGGAATCAAGCAAGCTGCAATCTTAGCCATCGGCATCATTGCACTTGGATTTTGTATTAAGTCTGGTTTGGAAGGCTTAGCAGGTAAAGACCGTAAGGTAGTGGTAAAGGGCTTGGCTGAAAAGGAGGTGGAAGCCGACAAGGTGACATGGCCTATCCTGTCTAAGGAGATAGGTAATGATTTGCCACAGCTTTATCAGACCATCAACCGCACAACAAGTACGATTCGTCAGTTCTTGTTGGCCAATGGTGTGAAGGCAGACGAAATCAATGTCAACGCCCCTGTTGTCATCGACCTCAACGCAGAGCGTTATGGAGAAAACCGAAATCCGTATCGTTATAACATCACTTCCATTATTACCGTCACTTCTAACAATGTGAAACTTATTCGCAGTCTCATAGCTCGTCAGGGGGAGTTGCTTCAGAAGGGTATAGCTATCGTAGACGGAGGTTATGATAACCCTGTGAAATATGAGTATGTAGCATTCCGCAAGATGAAGCCTAAGATGATGCAAGAGGCTATAGAAAATGCGGAGCAGACGGCTGAGCAGTTTGCCAAGAACAGCAAGAGTAAGATAGACAAGATTTTGAATGCCGATCAGGGGCAGTTCTCTATAGACGATCGCGATTCTAACACACCTTATATTAAGAAAGTAAGAGTAGTGACTACAGTCACCTATTCGCTGAAAGACTAATGACAGAAAGCGCATTGACCACTGCAGGCTAATGCGCTTTCTTTGTAGTATGCTGGGCACTTTTCTACTATTTTCTTTTGTGCTACAATATTTTTTGTGTACTTTTGCAAAATTAACTGATAAAAGAAAAAATGAGAAAACGATTCATTCATATATTATGGGCATTATTGGCTTCGGGCATCGTGGTCTGTATTGCTGGTTTTATAGCTGTCTGGAAAGGTTTGATAGGCTATATGCCTGAAATAGAAGACTTACAGAATCCTATCAACCGCTTTGCCACACAGGTGTATTCATCGGATGGCAAGGTGTTAGGAACTTGGAATCTGAATAAGGAAAACAGAATCGTTATTCCCTACGACAAGATGTCACCGCATCTTATTAAAGCTCTTGTAGCGACAGAGGATGAACGTTTCTACGACCATTCTGGTATCGACTTTCGTGCCTTAGGACGTGCCATCGTGAAGAGAGGACTCATGGGACAAGCCAATGCGGGTGGTGGCTCTACGATTACCCAGCAGCTGGCAAAGCAATTGTATAGTGAAACTGCCAATAGCACCATTGAGCGATTCTTCCAAAAGCCTATAGAGTGGGTGATAGCGGTCAAGTTGGAACGCTATTATACCAAAGAAGAAATCTTAGCTCTATATCTCAATTATTTTGATTTTCTTCACAACGCTGTTGGTATCAAGACAGCGGCAAATACCTATTTCAATAAGGAACCCAAGGACCTCACAATTTGTGAGGCAGCTACCCTTGTCGGTCTTTGCAAGAATCCTTCGCTCTTCAATCCTGTGCGCTATCCGGAACGTTGTCGTGAGCGTCGAAACGTGGTGCTTCAACAGATGGTGAAATCAGGATATATAGACCGAACAGAATATGCCAAGTATTCTGCCGAACCTCTCACTCTTGATTTCCACCGCTCAGACCATAAGGACGGAACCGCCACCTATCTTCGTGAGTTCCTACGTAAGTATATGACAGCGAAGCGCCCGGTACGTTCCGACTATCCTTCCTGGAACAAGGTGCAGTTTGTTATCGATTCTATCGCTTGGGATACCGATCCTCTCTATGGATGGTGTAACAAGAACTATAAGAAAGATGGTTCGCCCTATAATGTTTATGCCGACGGTTTGAGAGTGTTTACCACAATAGATAGTCGTATGCAGAAGTATGCCGAAGATGCTGTATATAAGCATGTAGCAGGTTATCTGCAACCCGCTTTCGATCGCGAGAATAAACCTAAGCCCAGTGCTCCTTTCTCAGATAAGTTGACACCCAAGCAAATACGGTCTATCCTTAATCGTTCCATTACGCAGAGCGAGCGTTATCGCGCCATGAAGGCAGCAGGCTATTCATCCGAGGAAATACACGATGCTTTCAGAAAGAAGACCGAAATGACCGTCTTCACCTATCATGGCGACATAGACACCCTGATGTCACCTCTCGACTCCATACGCTACTATAAGGGATTTCTGCGTAGTGGCTTCATGAGTATGGATCCCAAGACCGGTGCGGTGAAAGCCTATGTGGGTGGACTCGACTATACGCATTTCATGTACGATATGGTGAGTTTAGGACGTCGACAGGTTGGTTCTACCATCAAGCCTTTCCTCTATAGTTTGGCTATGGAGAATGGTTTTACACCTTGCGATATGGCACCTAACCGCCAGCAGACCTATATCGTGGCAGGTAAGCCTTGGACTCCTCGCAATGCCAACCACTCTCGTTATGGACAAATGGTACCGTTGAAGTGGGGCTTGGCGCAAAGTAATAACTGGATAAGTGCTTATCTGATGAGTAAGTTGAACCCCTCGCAGTTTGTTCAACTTTTGCACGATTATGGTATCAATAATCCGGAAATTCATGCATCTATGAGTCTATGTCTCGGTCCTTGCGAAGTGAGCGTAGCCGAAATGGTGAGCGCCTATACGGCCTTTGCCAACCATGGTATCCGTACATCGCCTCTCTTTGTGAGTCGCATTGAGGATAACGAAGGTAATACGATAGCCACCTTCCAACCCCGAATGAATGAGGTGATAAGTGCCGATAATGCCATGAAGATGTTGACGATGCTGATGGGAGTGGTAGATCAGGGTACTGCTGGAAGACTGAGATATCGTTACAACATGGAGGGTCAGATAGGTGCCAAGACGGGTACCACTAACAATAATAGCGATGGCTGGTTTATCGGCTTCACGCCACAGCTGGTTACAGGTTGTTGGGTTGGTGGTGAAGATAGAGACATCCACTTCGACTCCATGAGTATGGGCCAAGGAGCCACCATGGCGTTGCCCATCTGGGCAATCTTTATGAAGAAAGTCTATTCAGACCCCTCGTTGGGCTTTAGTCCGATGGTGAAGTTTGATATTCCTCTCGATTACGATCCGTGCGAATCTCAGTCGCAAGATGAATTTGGTGCTGATGGCATAGAAGAAGTTTTTGAATAAGTATACATCCTGCAATGATGGCAATATAGACGAGGCCACATTGCAGGATGCTTATTTTTATACCATCAAAATTGGCTCCAGGAAGCATGGCGATTCCTTGCAAAGCTTGTTGAGTTGTAGAAATCGTAATACTCAGAAGACGAACAGAGAGGTCTTGTATGAACGTTAGGAAGGGTAAAAGAGTCGTTGTAAGAAGCAGAAGCATACTGACATAAATAATGATTGTGGCAGCGGGAATCGCAACAAACGAACTGAGTACAGAGTAACAAGAGATATTACCAAAATAATAACAAATCAAGGGCATGGTGCTGATCTGTGCTGCTGTAGAAACTGCCACCATTGCCCAAGCCCATCGAATGGGTAAACGACGGGTGAGTCGGGTTGGTAATATTTGGTATATGGGCTTGTAGAGAAGTAGGATGGATAGCACAGCAGCAAAAGATAGCTGAAAGCTGATGTCAAACAAGTTGAGTGGATTGATGGTGAGCATCACGATAGCTGTCAATGCTAAGTTCCCCAAGGGTTTAGAATTGCGGCGTGTGAGCAAGACGAAGCAGTAGATGCTAATCATTGAGGCTGCTCTGACAGCACTCGAAGGGAGACCGATGAAAAACACATACGACCAGATGGCTATGATGCTGATAGGAATAGAGAACAGTCTTCTGCGTTTCTTGCCACCAGAGAGCAGAAGGAACAACTGAAAGATGATGCCGATATGCAGTCCACTGATGGCTAATATATGACTTGCTCCCGAAGCCGAAAAAGCGTGGCGAGTATCTTGGTTGAGGCTGTTTTTGTCACCTAAGGTCATGGCAGAAATGATGGCTTTTTCTTGTGAAGAAAGGTGCTGGCACGCCATGCCTTGTATGAGTTGTGTTCTGAATTCTTGAGCTTTCAGTTTGGTGCGGTCTAACGAAGATAAATCGTTATAGGCATACACTTTTTGAGGTTGTTGAAGGCGCATTTCTTGCATCGTTGTAAGTAGGGCTCCCGTCATTGCGACGGCACCGAAGAGTAGTAGCGATTTAGCCAAAAGACTTCTGATAATCAGCGATAGGGCTATCAGGCAGAGTGTGGCTATCATCCAATAGAATGGCGGAATGTCAACGATATGAAGATGCGCCCCGACAATCCCCGATACAAGCATCAAGCAGATGGCTTGTGTGGGGCACGAATTGAAGTGTGTCCTTCTTCGTAGGACTGTCTTTGTGCCAGAAATGCTCATTTATATTTTATTTTCTGCAAATATAGGATTTTTTTTTCGTCTAAATGTAGTTTTTTTTGTAATTTTGCAAAGTTTTATAGAATACAATAAAAATCATTATAATGAACGTTTCATACAAATGGCTTAAAGAATACGTCGATTTCGACCTTACTCCTCAGGAGACAGCGGACGCGCTGACATCATGTGGTCTTGAAGTCGATGCTTTGGAAGAAGTTCAGTCTGTCAAGGGTGGACTGAAAGGTTTGTACGTAGGTAAGGTGTTGACTTGCGAGATGCATCCTAACAGCGATCACCTGCATGTTACTACTGTAGACTTGGGCAAGGGTGAGCCTCAACAAATCGTTTGTGGTGCTCCCAATGTTGCAGCCGGTCAGAAGGTTATCGTAGCCGATTTAGGTTGCGTGCTTTACGATGGCGATCAGAGCTTTACCATCAAGAGAAGTAAGCTGCGTGGCGTGGAGAGTCTGGGCATGATTTGTGCCGAAGATGAGATTGGTGTAGGTACCTCTCACGACGGCATCATCGTATTGCCAGAGGATGCTCCTGTAGGTCAGCCGGCAGCAGAATATTATCATTTGGAGAGTGACTGGCTCATAGAGATCGATATTACAGCCAACCGTGCAGATGCTCTTGGTCATTGGGGTGTGGCTCGCGACCTCTATGCGTGGCTGAAGCAGAATGGTTATCAGACCAGCCTGCATCGTCCTTCTTGTGATGAGTTTGTTGTCGATAATGAGGAACTACCTATCGAAGTGGAGATTCAGAATACAGATGCCTGCAAGCGTTACGCTTGTGTAAGTATCACCGGCTGCGAGGTAAAGGAAAGTCCTAAATGGTTGCAGGATAAGCTGAATATCATCGGTTTGCGTCCTATCAACAATATCGTCGATATCACCAATTATATCATGATGGCTTATGGACAGCCCCTCCACTGCTTCGATGCAGATATGGTGACAGGTCATAAGATTGTGGTTCGTACTCAGCCAGAGGGTACCAAGTTTGTTACCCTTGATGGTGTAGAGCACGTCTTAGGCGAGCACGACTTGAGCATCTGCAATGCAGAGGAGCCTATGTGTATTGCAGGTATCTTTGGTGGCAAAGGTTCGGGTACTTATGACACGACAAAGAACGTGGTCCTGGAGAGTGCTTATTTCCACCCCACATGGATTCGTAAGAGTGCCCGACGTCATGGTTTGAGTACTGATTCCAGCTATCGTTTTGAGCGTGGTGTAGACCCCAATGGACAGATCTATGCCCTCAAGCAGGCTGCCATCCTCTGCAAGCAGTTGGCTGGAGGTAAAATCAGTATGCAGGTAAAGGATGTTTATCCTGAACCCATACAAGACTTCCCTGTTCGTTTGAACTATGAGTATGCTCATCGCTTGATAGGTAAAGAGATCGGTGCTGACACCATCAAGAATATTGCCACATCTCTGGATATGAAGATTGTTAAGGAAGATACTGAGGGTATTGACCTATTGGTTCCTCCTTTCCGTGTTGACGTTCAGCGTCCTTGCGATGTAGTAGAGGATATTCTACGTATCTATGGTTATAATAATGTAGAGATACCTACCCAGCTTAAAAGCTCTCTGACCGTTCAGGGTGAAGAAGACAAGCATCATCACACTCAGAATATTGTGGCAGAGCAGTTGGTTGGCGAAGGCTTCATGGAGATTTTGAACAACTCGCTCACGAAGGCAAGTTACTATACCGACTTAGAACTCAGCGCTTATCCTGATGAGCATACCGTGAAGGTGATGAACCCATTGAGTGCAGACTTGGGTGTGATGCGTCAGACGATGCTCTTTGGTGGATTGGAGAGTATTTCTCGCAATATCAACCACAAAAGTCAAAACTTGAAGTTCTTTGAGGTTGGTAACACCTATATATATAATAAGGAGAAGTGGAATGCTGAAGATCCCATCAAGGGTTACAATCAAGAAGCTCATGTGTCCCTCTTTATCACAGGTAAGCGAGTAGAAGGCAACTGGGCTCATGCCGATGAGCAGAGCAGTATCTACGAGTTGAAAGCCGTGGTAGAGAATATTCTTCGTCGTGTGGGCATGCCACAAAACAACGTGGTGGTTAAGCACAGCGATAATAATATCTTCTCTAAGGGCGTGCAATATGAGACTCGTGCAGGAAAAGTCTTGGTAGAGTTGGGTATCTTGAGTAACAAACTCAAGAAAGCCTTTGATATCGAAC
This sequence comes from Candidatus Segatella caccae, assembly GCA_900556395.1. Taxonomy (GTDB): domain Bacteria; phylum Bacteroidota; class Bacteroidia; order Bacteroidales; family Bacteroidaceae; genus Prevotella; species Prevotella caccae. Next base: position 33,157 of record USOQ01000018.1, read on the forward strand.
AGGATGTGTTCTATGCTGATGTACATTGGGACAATCTGATGAAGGCCATCAAGAAGGTAAGCCTCACTTATACAGATATCAGCAAGTATCCTTCTGTAAGCCGCGACTTGGCTCTGCTGGTCGACAAGAATGTGGAATTTGAGCAGATTGAGCAGATTGCTCGTCAGACAGAGAAGAAACTCCTTAAGAGTGTGATCCTCTTCGACGTCTATGAGGGCAAGAACCTCCCTGCAGGTAAGAAGAGCTATGCTGTCAACTTCATTCTGCAGGATGAGGAGAAGACTCTGAATGATAAGCAGATAGATGCTATCATGAAGAAACTTATAGCCAACCTTACTAATAAGCTCCAAGCAGAACTGAGATAAGCAGAACTGAGAGAGAACTTAGAGAAGTCGGGGCATCTGTCTATCTCGCAAGAGATGCTGCTGCTGTCTCTTTACTTCTATAAATTCCTCATACAAAAGAAATAAGTATAACAAACAAAAATAAAATTTTATTCCAATGGGAAGAGCATTTGAATATCGTAAAGCTACAAAGCTGAAAAGATGGGGCCACATGGCCAAGACATTTACTAAGTTGGGTAAGCAGATTGCCATTGCTGTAAAGGCAGGCGGTCCAGAGCCAGAGAACAACCCAACATTGCGTGCTATCATCGCCAACTGTAAGCGCGAGAACATGCCTAAGGATAATATCGCACGTGCCATCAAGAATGCTTGTGGCAAGGATACGAGCGATTATAAGGAGGTAACTTATGAGGGATATGGTCCTCACGGAGTGGCTGTGTTCGTTGATACACTGACCGATAATACCACTCGTACTGTGGGTGATGTTCGCTCGGTATTCAACAAGTTCAATGGTAACATGGGTACTACAGGTTCTCTTTCTTTCCTCTTCGACCACAAGTCTGTATTTACTTTCAAGAAGAAAGAGGGTATGGATATGGACGAGATGATTCTCGATTTGATCGACTATGGTGTAGAGGATGAGTTCGATGAGGATGAGGAGAACAACGAAATCACTATCTATGGTGCTCCTACCAGCTTTGGTGATATCCAGAAGCACTTAGAGGCTGAGGGCTTCGAGGTTACAGGTGCAGAGTTTACCTATATTCCTAACGATCTGAAGGATGTTACTCCTGAGGAGCGTGAGACTATCGACAAGATGGTTGAGAGATTGGAAGAGTTTGACGATGTTCAGACTGTCTATACCAACATGAAGCCTGAGGTTTCTGAGGAGGCTTAATCAGTTTTATAGAATATGAAATATTGAGGAAGTTTTTCTGTAGAGGAAGACTTCCTCTTTTTTTGTTTTGATTTCTTGGTGTGTTACTTAGAAACTGACTCAAAAAACGCAAGTACTTTCGATGGCTAACGCAAGTACTTTCGTTGCCCATCGCAAGTACTTTCATCGGGCATCGTAAGTATGTTCATTTTTTGGGGGTATTTTACTATGAATATCTTCTGTGTGCGAAATATTCAGTAGATGATATGTGTTTTTCGGATTTTATTTGTATTTTTGCATAATAATGACTGCATCTCAGCAGTATTTTTAGAATTACGACATTCAATTAAAATAAGGAAAACATTATGATTCATTCAGAAAACGACAATCAGGATAAGTTGCATAAGGTGACTTATCAGACCCATGGCACTTGTTCTAAGTACATCTGTATCAGCGTAGACGACGAAGGAGTGGTTAAGAATGCAGAGTTTATCGGTGGTTGCGATGGCAACACCAAGGGCATCTGTTCTTTGATAAGAGATATGAAGGCTAAGGATGTAATAACCCGACTGAAAGGCATCACCTGTGGCAATAAGCCAACAAGTTGTCCAGACCAGTTGGCTACCGCCCTAGAACAAATGGGATACTAAATGCTGAAACCATCAAGCATTAGTACTTGAACGTATCATCCAGAAGAATCTTTTCTGGTTGGGAAGCCGAACGATAGATAAATCGGAAGGCGAAGTGGGCTTCTTGATAATTCTTGATGCCAGGATTGTTGTCGAGCGATTGCTTCTGTAGGTCGTGAAGCTCTTTTTTGTGAAGCGCTATCGCCTCAGCATTGTCAGCCTTGCCCCTTAAGGTAAGGTAGTAGGTGTATGTACGCGAGGTCTTGTCGAAAACGGCACTGTCTGTGCGGCTGTCGTTAATGTATGGAGTGGGGCATACCTTCTCTGTATATTCGCGTGCCTCGCGTACAGCTCTATCTTCCAAGCTCTCTGTGCACGAAGCCAATAGGGTTAGTGCTATGATGCAGCGTATTGTCTTCTTCATCTTTTTCTTCTTTTTCTGTGTTTCTTTAATTTTATCGCAAAGTTACAGAAAAATCATAAGCAAGCAAAATTTAAAATAGGATTTTTCTATAAAGTGACGAAAAAGATGAAAACTATCTATAAGCAACGATTTTTGTTGCACTATAGTTGCACAGTAGAATGAAAAAAGAGCACAAAAAAATTGGTATTCTGCTAAAAATAAGGTAATTTTGCAGTCTAAAGTTTAATAATTTTATGGAGAATATCAACAAAATACGAAATTTCTGTATTATTGCACATATTGACCATGGTAAAAGTACCTTGGCCGACCGATTGTTGGAGAAGACTCAGACCATCAAAATTACTGAGGGGCAGATGCTCGACAACATGGACTTGGAGCGTGAACGTGGTATCACGATTAAAAGCCATGCCATCCAGATGGAGTATAAAGCAAAAGATGGACAGACCTATATCCTCAACTTGATTGATACACCGGGACACGTCGACTTCTCTTATGAGGTATCTCGTTCTATTGCTGCATGTGAAGGAGCGCTCTTGGTTGTTGATGCCACACAGGGTGTGCAGGCACAGACCATCTCTAACCTGTATATGGCAATAGAGCATGATCTGGAGATTATCCCTGTTATCAACAAGATAGATATGCCTTCAGCTATGCCTGAGGAAGTGGAAGACGAGATTGTAGAACTCATTGGCTGTAAGCGTGAGGAGATACTGCGTGCTTCAGGAAAGACGGGCGAAGGTGTAGAAGACGTGTTGGAGGCTGTAGTTGCTCGTATTCCTCATCCTATGGGTGATGACAAGGCACCTTTGCAGGCTTTGATTTTCGATTCAGTATTTAACTCATTCCGTGGTATTATTGCTTATTTCAAGATTGAGAATGGTGTTATCCGAAAGGGTGACAAGGTGAAGTTCTTTAATACGGGCATGGAATATGATGCTGATGAGATAGGTGTATTGAAGATGGATATGATCTCTCGCTCTGAGTTAGGCACAGGCGAGGTAGGCTATATTATCTCTGGTATTAAGAATGCTACGGAGGTAAAAGTGGGTGATACGATAACCCATATCGCGCGTCCGTGCGAAAAGGCCATTGCTGGTTTCCAGGAAGTGAAGCCTATGGTGTTTGCCGGTGTTTACCCCATAGATCCCAGCGACTATGAGAACCTTCGTGCTTCTCTCGAAAAGCTTCAGCTCAATGACGCCAGTCTTACCTTCTCACCTGAAAGTTCGGTAGCTCTGGGCTTCGGTTTCCGTTGTGGCTTCTTGGGATTGCTCCACATGGAGATTATTCAAGAGCGACTCGACCGTGAGTTCAATATGGATGTTATCACTACAGTGCCCAATGTTTCCTATATGGTATACGACAAGCAGGGAGGTGAGAAAGAGGTTCACAATCCATCCGGATTACCCGACCCAACGATGATCGACCATATCGAGGAGCCTTATATACGTGCCACCATCATTACATCGTGCGATTATATCGGTCCTATCATGAAGCTTTGTCTCGATAAGCGAGGCGAACTCATCAAGCAGGAGTATGTCAGTGGCAACCGTGTGGAGCTGCATTTTATGCTTCCTCTTGGAGAAATCGTTATCGACTTCTATGACAAGTTGAAGAGCATCTCTAAGGGGTATGCTTCCTTCGATTATCATATAGATAGCTTCCGACCTTCCGACTTGGTGAAGCTCGACATTCTGCTCAATGGTGAGCCTGTCGACGCTCTGAGTACGCTGACCCACCGCGAGAATGCAGTGACCTTTGGTCGCAGAATGTGCGAGAAGTTGAAAGACTTGATTCCTCGCCAGCAGTTTGATATTGCTATTCAGGCTGCCATAGGTGCTAAGATTGTGGCGCGCGAAACCATTAAGCAGGTTCGTAAGGATGTTACTGCCAAGTGTTATGGTGGTGATGTTAGCCGTAAGCGCAAATTGCTGGAGAAGCAAAAGAAGGGTAAAAAGCGTATGAAGCAGATTGGTAATGTGGAAGTGCCACAGAAGGCTTTCCTCGCTGTGCTGAAACTCGACTAATTTTTTTGTAGATTCATGCTGTAAAGCGATATAAAATAAAGGAGGTAGAATTTATGAATGATTTGAGAACAATCGTTTCCAAACGTGATATTGCTCGTGAGTTGGCTCGTAAGTATAGTACGATGACCCACGATGAACTTGACATATTGGAAAGCATCCTTGAGCCTGTGAAATACGGCAAGGGAGAAATGATTCTTGATAAAGGTGAAATCTGTCGAGGCATCTCTTATATAGAGAAAGGTCTTGTGCGCCAGTTCTATAACAAGAATGGCAAGGAAGTAACAGAGCACCTTGGTGTAGACCACACCATCTTTATGTGCATAGAGAGCCTATTCAAGGAAGAACCTACACGACTGCAAGTGGAGGCTCTCGAATCCACTTTGGTTTATATCTTGCCCAAAGCTAAGCTTGAGGCGGCAGCTATTCGCAATGTCAACATACAGATGTTGTATCGTAAGATTTTGGAAGAGAGTCTCATTCTTTCTCAGATACATGCTGATTTGATGCGTTTTGAGACGGCTCCTAATAAGTATAAGCGTATGTGCGAATTGAGTCCGCAGGTAGTGTTGCGTGCACCGCTTACATATATTGCAAGTTATCTGCAGATGACCCCCGAAACATTGTCTCGTATCCGTTCGGGTGTACTCTTGTAACAAGGGCGGGCGGTGATACTTGCCAGAGTATCGCACCTTATTTCATGAAGTATCATATCTTACTTGGTAAAGTATTATATGATACTTTTTTTGTGTCTTTGAACTTTTTATTATGGTTGTTTGGCAATGCGATAAGGGACGCTGAAGCGTACTGCTGACTTTATTTCAGCTCATAACGAAGCAACTATGGAATATGAATTTATTGACGTTGTAGTTTTTTGGGGTCAGCGGATTTTTCCGGTTGGTAACACCGTATGTTAGGAATAAAGTCGTACC
>USOQ01000019.1 GCA_900556395.1 Candidatus Segatella caccae
ACCAGCTCTACCAGAAGATTACCTCGCTTTCGCTGGGCTTCTTCAGCGAAGAGCGTAAGGGCGACATCATTGCACGTATGAGTGGCGATGTGCAGGAAGTGGAAAACAGCATCATGTCATCACTCGACATGCTCTTCAAGAATCCTATCCTCATCGTAGCCTACTTCACTGCTCTCGTCATCATCAGCTGGCAGCTCACCATCTTTACCATCCTCTTCGTACCAGGATTCGGATGGTTTATGGGCTTTGTTGGTCGTAAGCTCAAGGCACAGAGCACCGAGGCACAGTCGCTATGGAGCGACACCATGAGCATGGTAGAAGAAACTCTTGGCGGTCTGCGCATCATCAAGGCTTTCTGTGCAGAGAACAAGATGAATGTAGCCTTCGCAAAAGTGAATGGATTGTATCGCGACCACATCATGCGTGTCAACATACGTCAGCAGATGGCGCACCCTATGAGCGAGTTCTTAGGCACCATACTCATCGTCATCGTACTGTGGTTTGGTGGAATCCTCGTTCTCGACTATGGTCGTATCGATGGTCCTACCATCATCTTCTATCTCGTCATGCTCTACAGCATCATCAACCCACTGAAAGAGTTCTCGAAGGCAAGCTACAACATCCCTAAAGGTCTTGCATCCATGGACCGTATCGACAAGATACTGCAGGCTGAGATAGAAATCAAGGACAAGGAAAATCCTAAACACATAGCCAGTTTCGAACATCAGATAGAATTCCGCAACGTATCTTTTGCCTACACCGACCACCACAACAACGAGCTGGTTTATGTACTGAAGAACATCAACCTCGTTATCCCTAAGGGCAAGACCGTGGCATTGGTAGGACAGAGTGGTAGCGGTAAGAGTACGATGGTAGACCTCATTCCTCGCTACTACGACGTACAGGAAGGCGAGGTGCTTATCGATGGTATCAACGTGAAAGACCTGGCCGTTCACGACCTGCGACAACTCATCGGCAACGTGAACCAGGAGGCTATCCTCTTCAATGCCTCCTTCAAGGACAACATACGATTTGGAAAGACCGACGCCACTGAAGAAGAAATAGCCAACGCAGCAAAAATAGCCAATGCCTACAACTTCATCACACAGTCGGAACACGGTTTCGATACAAATATCGGCGACCGTGGCGGACGTCTCTCAGGTGGCCAGCGCCAGCGTGTCAGCATCGCCCGTGCCATCTTGAAGAATCCACCTATCCTTATTCTCGACGAGGCTACATCGGCCCTCGACACAGAGAGCGAGCGACTGGTACAGGATGCTTTAGAGAAACTGATGAAGACACGCACCACGGTGGCTGTGGCACATCGCCTGAGCACCATCAAGAATGCCGACGAGATATGTGTGCTCCACGAAGGACGTATTGTAGAGCGAGGCACTCACGAAGACCTGATAGCCAAAAATGGCTATTACCGCAAACTGCATGATATGCAGCAGGTGTAAGCAAAAAAGAAAGTAAAATAATGCTCCATGTTGAGTAACATTTTCGCAGAACAACAATGAAGAAGATATTATACGGCAGTGTATTCTGCATTTGGTACTTGATGTCTCTGCTGCCACTGAGAATACTCTACATTCTCAGCGACGGCTTATATTACCTTATTTATTATGTGGTGAAATATCGTCGCCCATTGGTAAGGAAACACCTCTTCGACTCTTTCCCCGAAAAAAACGAGGCTGAACGCATCAAGATAGAGAAGGAATTCTACTCCTGGTTCTGCGACTACATCGTAGAGACCATCAAACTCTTCACAATGAGCAAGAAGCAAGTGATGAAGCGTATGCAATTTACAGGAGTAGAGAAGATAAGGAAATCATGCCAAAACGAACAGTCGTGCGCAGTCTATTTGGGACATTATTGCAACTGGGAGTGGGTTACATCCCTACCTCTTTGGGCTGGCGAGGACATCACATTCGGCCAGATTTATCATGTGCTGGAGAATTCCGTCTTCGACAAACTTTTCCTCTATCTTCGTAACCGATTAGGAGCCATCAGTATCCCTATGGCTGAAACTTTAAGAAAGATCGTTAAAATGCGACAGGAAGGTAAACAGATTGTCATTGGTTTCATTGCCGACCAAGTTCCTTTTTGGAACAACATCCATTATTGGACCGACTTTCTACACCATGACACTCCCGTACTCACTGGTACAGAGAAAATAGCCATAAAAGCCAACTTTGCTGTATACTACTTGGATATGCAACGAGTGAAACGTGGCTATTATAAAGGAGAATTCAAACTATTGACCGACAAACCAAAGGAATGTAAGGAGTTTGAAATCACCGAGATGTATTTCCGCGAATTGGAAAAAACTATCCAGCGCCAGCCTCCTTATTGGCTCTGGACACACAACCGATGGAAGCGCACACGTGAACAATGGCTTAAAGTTGTAGACCCATTGACGCATAAAATGAGAAGAGATCTACAATAATTATCAGAATTTATATTTAACCAGATAAAAAAGATGATATTTGTAACAGACAAAGGACGTATGTGCAACAATATCTTGCAGTATGGTCATGTTTACGCTTGGGCACGTGAACATGGCAGAAAAAGCATTTCTATGCGTTTCTGCTATAAATACCAATATTTCAAGATATGCCACACTAAAGGTCATAACTTCCTGACTTATATAATAGCTAAATACGCTGCCAAGTGGGGACTGATAGCTACCGTGGATTTTAACAACATAGCCGAAGAGGCTATCGAAAAAGATGCTGCTATTGTAGCTCGTCACAAACACGTACTGATAAAAGGTTGGTGTGTTCGTTTCTACGAACTCTTCATCAAGTATAAAGCCGAAATCATAGACCTCTTTTCATTCGACAAGACAATCTTAGATAAAACTCAGGCCTTCATGGGCAAAAAGAAGATTGATGAGATTAGGCTTGGTGTGCATATTCGCCGAGGTGACTACAAGACATGGCATAATGGGAAATACTATTTTGAAGATAATGTATACCAAGATTACATTCAGCAGTTCCAGTCGCTGTTTCCTGATAAGCAGTTGACGGTGTATATCTGCAGCAACGATCCTGCCCTTGACAAGCAATTCTATCGAGACCACCTAAAAGATGCAGCCATCGTATTTCCACAAGGAGGTCAAGAAGACGACCTCTGCCTACTTTCGGAATGTGATTACCTGATAGGTGCACCAAGTACATTCTCTCTGGTAGCAGCCATGTATCATGACCTTCCGCTCCTATGGATAGAAAACAAGGAGGATAAAATCTCCCTTAACTCATTTGGTAAATTCAATCAATTATTCCGTAATATAAGATAGATATGAATCATGTTTGGCTAGCATTTAGAAAACTGATTTGCACAATCTGCTCTGCTGTCATTCCGAACAAAACTTTAAGGCACAAAGTAAGATATGCACTTAATCCACTCAACGACAAGAGAGTGGTACGATATTTCCTGCGCCAATATGTGATGCCATTGAAGAATGAATATCATAAAATGCCTACAGAAAAAAGCGCAAATGAAAAGATCGAATACATTTGGCAATGTTGGCTGCAAGGCATAGAGCAAGCTCCCGACTTGGTGAAAATGTGCTTGAACTCTGTGGAAAAATACAAGAAGAGCAACCAAAAAAGAATCATCATTACGGCGGACAACTTCGCAAACTACGTGACCTTGCCAACAACCATCATTGAAAAATGGCGAAAAGGAGATATCAGCAATACACAGTTTTCTGATATTTTACGTGTCAATCTCTTAGCAAAATATGGAGGCTATTGGATAGATGCAACTTGCCTATTGACCCAATCTACCCCTGAATGGATGGATAAGCAACCACTATTCATGTATCATGCGTATGGAAAGTTTGCCTTTACACGAATACAAAGCTGTTTTATTCATGCTAAAGCAAATAATTATATAATGCAGGCCTGGTGTTCCCTAATGAATACAATGTGGCATCATGAAAGGAAACTACTACATTATTTTCAACTTCATTTAATGTTCAAGACTCTCGTCACTTCTGACTCTAAAGCAAGAGAAGATTTTCAGGAAATGCCAGACGTTTCAGAGAAAGAGACGCAAGCTTTGATGGAATTCATCTTGGCAGGATCACCTTACAGCCAACAAGAGTTTGCAAAAATCAAAGAAAAATCTTTTATGCATAAACTCACCTACAAGGAAGAGATTCCTGATGAATTCTTCTCATTCTACAAGTCAATAAATTAAATAAAACATTCATTATGAAAAAAATAAAAGTCAGTATCCTTGTATCTACATACAATTGGCCGGAAGCCCTGGAGCTTTCGATAAGAAGTATGTTTTCACAGACCATACTTCCAGACGAGATAGTCATCGCAGACGATGGTTCCACCCAGGAAACCAAGGAACTCATAGACAGACTCAAAAAGGAAACATCCATTCCTATCAAGCATGTATGGCATGAGGACAAAGGCTTTCGCAAAACAATCATTTTAAATATGGCCATAGCTCAAATTACAGGCGACTATATCCTGCAAGTAGATGGAGATGTGGTACTGTCATCACATTTTGTAAGCGACCATCTGGAGCTTGCAGAGAAAAATTATTTCGTATGCGGAAGCAGAGTAAAGCTTTCACCCGAAGTAACCCACCGCATCATGGCATCAAAGAATTTCAAGCTGAATATCTGGAACATGCCAGCAAGTTTCCTGCTCAACAGTTTCCGCTCTAAGTTCTTACGCCATTATATGGCCTTGAGATACGCCAAGAAGATAGACCACCTGCGTGGTTGCAACATGGCTTTCTGGAAAGAAGACCTCATTAAGGTAAATGGCTACAATGAAGATCTGAAGCAATGGGGACATGAAGATGGAGAAATAGCCTTCCGCCTCCACTTTGCTGGAGTCAAGAAGAAAGCTTTGAAAATGGGTGGTGCTGTATTTCACCTCTACCACAAAGAAGCATCAAGAGGCAATGAACAACGCCATTTGGTGGAGCTTGAAAAAGTAAAAAAAGAGCATCTTTCATGGTGTGATAATGGTATTGATAAATACTTAAAGTAATTCATAGTTGATAAACAGCTTCTTCCTTGACAAAAAATAAGTATAATTGATATCGAGGCTATACGATTTTTGGTTATAGCCTCGATAAATGACATAGAGCATATCCTGTCAAAGATATTTCCACTTATAAGCAAATGCCTTTGCGTGATAATATAAATAAAAGAATGGATTACTCTTTTTTGCAATATCTTGTAAAATATGATAAGCCCACTTGTGGCATATTTTTCTTAAAGCCTTTGTCTGCATAAAAGGAATCAATCTTAACAACTCTGGATACTTATGCTTAACTGACAACAACGTATCCGCTTGGTGTACTAAACTTCCTGGGCGCTGACGATAATGATAAATTGGAATTGGGATAATTTTCAGAGAATGGGCACAAAGACAACAAGCCAATGTAAAAAATTCATCTTCTCCAAACTTTACATCTTTCAGAAAAGAAATTTTATTTGTCTTAATTATATCCGCCTTAAAGACCTTATTCCAAATATAACCAAATATATTGTGTCCTGTCGCATTAAATTTTAAGCGCAACATACATTCCTCTTTATCGCAGACTTGTCTTGCCTCTAAATCGCCAATCGACACATGCATAGTACTTCCATCTTCATAATCGAAATCAAATCCTATAACAAGTATATCACAATCACCAATTTGCTTATTTATAACATATAGAAAACTTGCCTCTATCCAATCATCAGGATCAACAAAACAGATATATTTGCCCTGAGCCTTTTCTATCCCCAAATTCCTAGCACAGCTAACTCCGCTATTATCTTGGTGAAACACTCTGACACGACTATCTTTACTCGCAAACTCATCACACACCATTCCTGAATCGTCTGTACTTCCATCATCCACCAATAACAATTCAAAATCAGTAACAGACTGACACAATATGCTTTCTATGCAAGTTGCAATATAGGGTTCTACATTATAAACAGGCACAATGATACTAAACAAAGGATTATTCATTTTCATTTATATTTTTTATGTCGCCAATAGAGGCTATAGCCATAAATGGCATAGCCTCGATATTATAATTAAACCCCTAACAAAGTTTTTATTTCTTCGACATTTTTACCCATAGCTTGTGCTATAACCTCCAAAGACATACCATTATTTAACATCACTTGAGCCATAGACTTCAACTGGTTGTCTTTCTCGGTCAACTGGTTATCTTTCTCGGTCAACTGGTTATCCTTCTCGGTCAACTGGTTATCCTTCTCGGTCAACTTTTTATCCATTTCTTCTAGCTTTTGGGTTTTAACCATCAATTCTGTATCACGATGCTCGATGGCGGAAAAATATTCGTCCTCGACATTCATGTCCATTCTAAGCTCGGCATTAGCTGTCGCAGCAGTAAGACGGCGAAGAAGATATAACATATCATCATCATCCTCGTACTTTGTCTCATCCAAAACCATCACCTGACGGTTCGACTTGTCTCGATAACTCTGGTCGAATACACTAAGTACCTTATCCAAATGATTGTTTATTTGTCCATGCAACAAAGGAATCTGCACAATGATACTGTCATGTATCAAACTACCAATGAATGGATCTTGCATGGCATCCTTCACCTCTTCGCCTTCATAATCATAGGCATTATGCTTGACATATACCACAGGTTTATTAACCTTACCAACACGATGTCCCAAAAGATAGATAGCTACCATCGGAACTGCATAACCTTCGTTGTCTCCCTCTTTTGAGATATTCTCAGGAGTGAGATATTGAGCACCTAAATATTGACGGAAACGAAGTGTCTCCGTCTCTAACCAAGTCTTTTGCAATTCTATGAGAATAAGTTTTTCCTTGCCTTTTTCATCCCTTACCTTGGCGGCAAAATCGATGCGAAACATGGAAAGTGTATCGCGTGTTGTATTGGTATGCTCATGGCGACGGATTTCCACACTCAGCACCTCTTCCTTGAGCAATGCTGAGAGTATCGTCTTGGCTATGCGCTCATCTTCCATCAAGAATTTGAACACTGAATCGTAAATAGGATTAGCTACACTTATTATCATAATTCCTTCCTCCTTTTTTTTGTTGTACTTCTGATGCAAAATTACGATTTAAATTCCTTATCACCAAATCTTTTTTCCTAAAAATGGCGAATAACATCAGTACACTAGCGGTTGCGATATCTATCTTCCAGTATCTTGCTCACAGCAACAAACTGGTAGATACCTTCGTAACAAGCACAGATGAAACCCTCCACGCCATCACGGAAACCACCTTTCTGGATATAAGCTCTAAAGAAACGAACAAATGGACGGTAAAAGAGTGCAGCAACCCCATAGTGGCGATTACGCTTTTTCTCTATCTCATTCTCTGTGTATTGATTAATCTTATCTACTCGACTAGCAATAGAATCATCGGCTAAATGAATAAAAGCCAAATTCTCATCTGTCCTCGGCAATTTATCAATTCTGCCTTGAATAATCGGATCTGCATGAATGATAGCAGGCCAAACAGTACCTTCTTTTATAAAAAAGCGAAGTTGGTAATCAGGATAGAAACAATGCATAAACCGCCCCATAAACTTACTTTTTCTTGGAACATAATATCCCTGGGCAACATCTTCATGAGCTATCAAACCATAAAGATAATCCTTTAACTGCATAGGAACCAACTCATCAGCATCCACTACAAAGACCCATTTATGAGAAGCAGCATCAATGGCAGTTTGACGTGCGGGCTCACAGATTTGATAGTTGCCACGCGGGAAAACAACAATCTTACATCCATATCGCTTTGCTATGTCGCAAGTATCATCGGTACTTTCCATGTCGCAAATCACTATCTCGTCGAAGTCTTTGACGGTTTCAAGCACTCGTTCCAAATGCTGCGAAGCATTGTAAGTATTGATCACTACTGATATCTTATTATTGCTCATATCCATTTATCTTTTTATATTTTATTTCCTTCTAAAACTACCTAAGACATAATGCAGTTTGATGCCAAGCCTGGATTTTCTCTGTACGTTCTATCATAAGCAAAAAAATGAAGTGCACTGCATTTTCCTTTCAAATATCCTTTAAATTTGCAACGCGCTGCAATTTAAATTCTTCCAGTTGAGATAAGATGCAAGAAGGATAACATCCATATCAGATAACAATCATATCCTTTCGTGCCTCAAAATCGGAGATAAGATGGATGATACATCTTGATATATCGCCCGACACATAGGAAAAGTCCTTACCAGTGCGGATGGCCTTGAGAAAGGAAAGAAGCTCATAACGCAAGCCCTCACCATCCAACTGATAGAAATAGCGCTTGTTGTTCTGCGGATTCTCGTATCTTACCTCAAAGTAATCTGTTTTCCACCAAGGAGCTGGCACATAGATATAGCCCTTGGTTCCAGAAATGACAAGCGAACCTTCCGACTTGACACCTTGCCCCACCTTGAGCGAAGCTACAGCATGAGGATAGACAAAGGAAATCTTGGTAAAAGCATCATACTTCTGATTCTCGTCTAAGAAGTGAGTAGTGATCTGCTTAGAGGCAAAATCAGTACCCAACAACTGGAAGATGGGCAAGAGTGCTGTAGGACCCCATGCGCAGATGCTGTTCCATTCATAGAGGCTCTTACGAGAATCCTGTGTAGGATCGAAATCAACCAGACTGGTACAAGTTGCATCTATCGACATAATGTCGCCTATGATGCCTCCCTTTGCCAATAGCAGAAGACGATAGTAAGCCACAGAATAAGCAGTCTTGATGGCGTCCATAAATACCAAGTGCTTGTCTTCAGCCAGTTGCCTCAACTCTTCCCATTGTTCTGTTGCCATGGTGACGGGCGACTCACACAGTACGTGCTTACCCTTCTGCAGCGCCTCTTTGATTTGAGCGTAATGCTTCTCGGGAGCCGAAATGACATAGAGCGCATCACTATCGTCCAACAGTTCTTGAAAAGAGGTTGTCTGATGCTCTGCTGACTGAAGACGTTCGGAGAGATAGGTATCATTGAGTGTAAACACCTTACCTACCTCCAGACCATTCACATACTGGCTTTCGCGCTCTATCTTGTTAAGGATGGGCGACTCACCCACCAATCCTAAGCGCACCACCTGTTGCTCTGACCGTATCTCGGTGCTCGACACGCCACTGGTGCGATCGAGATATACCACGCGACAATAAGCATTAAGATAGTCGAATTTGCCCCTCCAGTCGGAGCCTACTGTGAAGATATCTACGTCGAGTCGTTTGATGTCGTCAATCTTCTGACCTTCGTATTCTTCGATGACTATCTCGTCAGCCAAACCTGTGGCACGTACAGCCTCAACACGCTCCATGAGCGACTGCTGTACATTGATTTTACCTCGTTCACGATCGAAAGTGTCGGAGGTAACACCCACAATGAGATAATCGCCTAAAGCCTTGGCACGCTCCAAGAGGCGAATATGACCATAATGCAACAGGTCGTAGGTTCCGTATGTGATGACTTTTACCATTTGTTGTTGTTTATCGAGTTAAAGGAGTTAAGGAAACGGAGGAGCAAAGACTATAACATTCCTTTGGCCTGTAAATCTTTTAGAGCATTGACCAAGGTCGTGTTGTCTTCGGGAGAGAGATGTCCAAGGTGTCCTACACGGAACACCTTCTCTGCCATGTCGCCACCATTAGGGCATACCCAGATGCCATACTCATCCTTCAGTTTCAGGAAGATGTCGTAGGCCGACGCATGGAGCGGATGGAGCGGAGTGACAGCATTCGACATCGACTTCGACACGATGGTGAATGGCAAGTCCTTGATCTTGCTTCTGAAGTCTTCTGCCAACATTTCCATTCTGCGGTTCTCGCTCTCCACGCCTCCGTTGCGCTCTATCTCCTTCAGCCGGGCATTGATCTGCAACAATGTTCCGACTGCAGGTGTAAAGGGAGTCTGTCCACGCTCGCCATTCTTCAGGGCGTCCTTCAGGTCGAAGTACATCGACTTCACCTGGTTGGCTTCCACTCGCTTCTGAGCCTCAGCATCGAGCACAATGACAGATATACCTGGAGGACAAGCCAGAGCTTTCTGCGAACCTGTTATCATCACATTGACGCCTAATGCCTGCATGTCAAATGGATCGGCAAGGAACGAACTGATGGAGTCTACCGCCAAGAATATATGGTTGCGATGACAGAAGTCGCTGATCATCTTTATGTCGTAAAGAACACCCGTTGAGGTTTCATGAAGATTAACAAGAAGACCCGTATACCCTTGTCCCTCATAGGCGCTCAGCTCTTCGGCTGTCAACGGATTGCCCGTCTCCAACTTGATTTCTGTATAAGGTATATCGTGTATCTGGCACAGTTGAACGAAACGATGACCGAAGCTACCTCCATTCACCACCAACAACTTGTCAGCATGAGTGAAGCAGTTCATCACCACTGCCTCCATAGAGGCTGTGCCTGAACCTGTAATAAACACAACACGTGCGTCGTCGGAAGCCTTAGCAAAGGTTTTAATCAGACTCTCGTTTTCCTTCATGACAGCAGAGAACTCCGCTGTTCTGAAATAAGGCACCTGTTCGGCGCCGATGGCTCTTACCTCTTCGCTTGCCATCACAGGACCTACTGTAAAGTTTAGCATATCTTTATTTTATTTGTTTCGTATATGCGAAAATATTATTATTTACTTCGTTTGATATTTCCAAATGTCTTGATGCTGGTATATTTGCGCCACAAGTTGAGTTTACGCTTGGCTGGCACTCCATGACGACGGATATAGTCTTCAGCTCCTTCCAACATACGTTGACACACATGACCATCGAGATAGGGGTCGTAATTGTCTACTATCCACTGGCGTTTAGCAATGGCCTCTGGATCAGTAAGTGCATGGTCGTATGCCGATATGAGTTGCGATGGCTCAGTGATGTTCTCCCAGTAAATGTCCTTAGAGATTGTTCCCAGAGTAATGACAGGTCGAGAGAGCAACAGGAACTCATAGATGGTGGAAGATGTATCGCTGATAAGTACATCAGACATCAGCTGATATTTGGTGACATTCTCACCCTTGTCAATGAAGATAACATCTTTCCTTTCGCTTGCCCAGTCGCGATACTCATCTACCCATTCCTGACGAGTAAGGGGATGAAACTTCATCAGCACCAAGGCGTTGCGCTCCTCTGCCAATCTGCCAAGCTGTTCCTTGATATAAGGCAACGATGTGAGCTTAGGCGAGAAGGTGGGTGCGTAGAGAATGATGGTCTTCTTACCGCTCTTATTAAGCAGTTGGTCGCGCTCTGCATCATACTTGTGCAGATGAGCCTTAATCCAGTCTTGCTTAGGCCATCCTGTCTCCAACACTTCAAAGTCTCCATATTTCTGTGACAATGTCTTGAAATGCGAGGTGAAGTAAGGACCCTGTGTAAAGTAGGTGTCAAAGTAGCGACGTATAATCCAGTGATCTTTCTTCTCTGCAGCATAGCCATGAAAGACCTGTATCTTGACACCTGGGAGATAATAGGGCACGATATTGCCAGGCACGTAGATGGCTTCGGGCGAAAAGTCGTATACCTCCTGTATGGAGTTTGTCCATCTCACTTTGTCGGCATAGGCAAACTTGTCTATTTTGGGTTGATGAATGTACCACAGAACCTCGTGTGGCAAGTTTTGACTTGTCACATGTTCCTGTATCGGGTTGAGTATGTCGATGGCATACTTATTCTCGCAAAACAGAACGATTCTCATATCTTTGCTTTTTCTTGTTGTTTACTATTTTTTGTTATTCTCATTGGCATAGACCAAACGATTTTGTGTCATGCGTTCCATGTACGACTGTATGATGGCTTTCACCTGTCGTTCCATCTCTTGGCGCACCTTAGGCTCCTTGTCTGCCACATTGTTCTTCAGCAACAAGTCGGTACGGAAACGGTACATCGCCTTGGTCTTCTGACCGTCCCACTGCAACAGATAGTCGCCCTTGACATACTGATAGAAACCATTGATATAGTTTACAGCCCATGTATCCTTGGCTGGCGTGGTGAGCAGGTCAATGCCGAAGCCCACATACTTCTTGTCATAGCCCAAATAGCTCAGTACCGTAGGCATGATGTCTATCTGCTGGGCTATAGCGTCGCGCATACCTGGCTTAAACTCACCACTTGGGTCGAAGAAGATGATAGGCGAGCAGAAACCACCTAAGTCGGTCTGATAGTATGCATGATCGCTCAAGTTGGTGTGGTCTGATGTAATAACGAAAAGCGTATTCTTGTACCAAGGCATAGTCTTCGCCTTGGCAAAGAATTTGCGTAAAGCTTGATCGGTATAACGAATACACTTATGGATAACTATACCTTCTTCTGGGAATACCTTCTTATACTCGTCGGGGATGATATACGGATGATGCGACGATGCTGTGAAGAGAGCAGTCATGAAAGGCTGTTTCATCTCGCCCATCTTGGTAGCATAAAACTGCATGAAAGGTTCGTCCCATATCGCCCAAGTGCCATCAAAATCCTTGTCTCCATCAAAGCGCTTGTCTGCATCATATTCTGTACGACCGAAATAATCAGTGAAACCCGTGGTACGGGCAAAAGCCTGGAACCCCATCGAACCATTCTCGGCTCCATGGAAGAAAGCTGAGTAATAGCCTTCTTTCTTCAGTTCTCCAGCCAGTCCACTCACATTGTTCATCGAGGCAGGCGTCAGGAAGAATGGTTCCACAAACATTGGAATGCTCGACAAGATACTGGGCATTCCGTCGATGCTCTTTCTACCATTGCAATATGAGTACAGATAAGTGGCACTATGCTGCATCAGCGAGTCAACAAAAGGTGTATAACCCTTATACTTGCCACCATCGAGCCACTTATTGAAGCCGCCAATATACTCTCGGCCGAAGCTTTCTATAATGATCACCACTACGTTTTTCTTGCGCTTCACCAGCGTATCAGAAGGATGATGAATAGGCGAATAGATGGCATCAAGTTGCTTCTCTGTATAGTAGTTTGGCACCTCAAAGATCGGTTTATCAATAGTACGGATGAGCGAGAATGGAGTATTGAGCACGATGGCTGCCTCTTGCGGGCGCTCCACATACTGATTAGCATTGCTGATGGTAATAGGGCGAACAGCTGTGGTGAATCCGCCTCGCATACCTGCAACACAGAAAGGCACGAAGACAGCAAGACAAACGGTCTGTGCTGCATAATATCTTGCCATAGGTTTCAACCTGTAAGGGCGCTTCACTGCCTCGGGGCGCTCACCCTTAGGCATACGATAAAAATACCACAACGCAACTATCAACGCCACACCGATGAGTACTAAATACCAATGGCGCAAAAGCTCTACACCAAAGATGCTACCTAAGTTGTTCTCGTTCTTAAATTCCGAGAACACGGTTACTGTGGTGCGACGGGTAGTGTACTGGAAGTACACGCAATCGGTAAGATTGGCCACTATGCTCAAGGCATTCACCACCACAAAAACCCATTTGGCTACCTTCTGATACAGGGAACTCTCCTTGTAGTGGATAGGGAAAAGCATCATGAGCGCATAGAGTGCGTTGGTATAAAGAATGGCTGAAGTGTCGAAGAACCAACCGCCCACAAGCATTTCTCCAAAGGCCTGCCAAGTAAGCGCATCCGAAAACATACTCCAGTTGACTGCCAAGAACACCAGTCGACATATTTCATAAACGATGAATACCATCGCCATGTTAATGATAAAACAAAGGGGCGAAATAAATAAATTTCTCTTGAGTTTCACGTTTTACTATATTTACTTATTCTACTTGTAATATGCTTATAATACAGTTGGCAAAATTAGTTAAAAATCACGTAATAAGCAAATATTTGACAACGTATTTTGCCTTACCACTTCCATTTCACCTGTATTTCGACATCTGCCTGCATCGAACCATCTATCTGTTGTAATCCCGAAGATATGTGATTGCGATCAAAATATTTGGTGCCCCCCCACTTGCAGAGGGCTGTAAGATGATGTCCCACATCGGTGCGAGCCATCAGCACACAGCGCATTCCTTGTCCAAAGAAACTGGAGAAGTGAGTACCATAGAGTAATGTTGGTTCGCTGGCATAGATGCGTGATGCATAATCGTCGGTATGAAAATAACCCACCATACCTGAAAGACGGAGCCAGCGACAGCTGTAACTCAACTGTTGACATGCCATCCAACCATAACTACGCTCGGTAGCCTCACTAACACCACTCACATCACACTGGGTACGACTACTCCAGCTATGCCCTCCATACGTCGCAGTCAACCTTATGCGCTGTGTCTGTACATCTTGCTTGTCCTTATAGCGATAACGAGTATTTAGGGAAAGTCTGTTTGTTGGGCGAAAGGTAACACTAATCAGATTATCCCAACTATGTGTACTGCTCGATGTACCAAATTTAGGCCAGGCGAAATAAGCTACATCCGTGTAAGCCGTCACATTCCACTTGTCTGTAGGTGACCAGTTGCCACCGATATACACACCACTCTCGTCTTGCACGTCTGTACCATCGGAAAAAGCGTTGGCATAGAGTGAATAATAACGATAAGGATAAAAACGCTGAAGAGCCACCAAAGAGAAACGATGAGAGAAAACGTAACTCATCGCATTGACCGTAGCCACGGTGCCACACGAGCCTGTAGCAGTCTCGCCTTGCATCACCCATTTGGGTGATACATAACCATAATCGATACTGGCATTCCAGAAAGCACTCCCTACGGGGGCAAAGCGCTTATAGAGTAGATTACGATTGGGGGTAAGAGGTAGGGAAAAAGAATTGTAAAAACCAGTTGCACCTACATGAAATCCTCCTGTACGCCAGTTGATATTGCCTCCTGCAAGAAACGCAGAAGCAACATCCTTTTTGGCCATCTCCTTGACTGTGCGATGCAAACCTGTCTGGAGAATCGTCTGTATGCCCCCATTCTTCAGTGTAGCATCTATCTTGCGATAAGAAACAAAGCCTGTGAGGTCGAGCCGAGGAGCTATCGTCACCGTAGCTGCAGCTCCCTGTAGATAATTGGCAGCATAGCGAGAAGAGTGAACTCGTATCACGTTGCTGTTACGCCCCAACGCCGAGAGTGTAGATAACTTGCCATACGAAAAGTCGTTGTTGAGTATCAAGCCCATACCTTCGTGCAATCGGTAACGACCTATGGTAAGGTTCTTCAACCTACCCCATTTGCGTATTTGGAAATAAAAGGAATAGAAATCATAGCCTGCTCCATTGCCTTTGGTAAAGAAAGGTTCTCCTGCATCTTTGGACCCTGTAAACCCCAACTTAACACGATCGCTATAATGAAATTGGTAACGTATCCAATGCTTGTATTTGCTCCCTAAATAACTACCATCGACATCACCTTTGCGCTCATAGAGAGGTATTTTCATCATACCCATCACTTCGTGTTTTCCATATCGAGCTATCTGCTGTAAAGTAGGAAAACTTCTCTTCTTAACCTCGCCAGCATAGACAAAGCATCCTAACAGCCTACGCTGATACCAAGAAATACTTTCTATCATAGCCAGTTCGCCCAAACTCTTTAGAGCGCCATACTGATAGATGTAAGCCTCGATGTCCTCTATCTGCTGGGCTGTAAGAAAAGGGATTCGCTGCAAATCATCGGTGGTGGCGGTATTGATATTGATGGGATGTTCGGCCAGTTGGTGCAGTACGTCTTCGTACTCCTCCCAGGTCTGCCCTTCAAAATCATCCAACTCGCTCAGGTCATCAAGATATTGTTGCCAAAGTGAGGTCGTAGTCTTAACTTCCTGCGCGCAAAGGAAGCAAGGCATACAGAAGGTTAATAAGACTGATACAACCAGTACTTTCATTTAATTCGTTTTTAGTAGGTTATGTTATAGAGAATGTGACAAAGGTACTGTGAAATAATGAAAAAGAAGAATAAAATGACCTATATTTTTCATTAAATGGGAAATAATCGTTACTTTTGCGCTCAGAAATCACCAAGGACGGCTATGCCTCGAATATGGTTAGAAAGCCGTTCAAACAACATTTAAATCAAGAAAGATGAGAAAACTTTTGCTCATACTATGCTGTGCTATACTTGCCACTTACTCGATGCCAACAAGGGCGCAGAACAACAATCCCGATGCACAGAACCCTGAAGACAGAGATGTGGACATGGATACTCCTACCTTCGACCCCATGGTGAAGGTGGGCAAGGTGTTGTTAGACAAAGACAGCGTTCAGTATGTAGAGGTCAATAAGGTATACGTCTATCCTGAACCTGAGTTCAAGGACGCCAAACAGCGTATGGCATACAACCGCTTGGTTTTCAACGTAAAAAAAGTCTTACCCATCGCCAAGGAGGTAAGACAGATTATATTAGAAACAGGTGCTTATCTGGAAACCCTTCCCAATAAGAAGGCCAAGGACGAGCACATGAAACGGGTGGAGAAGGACATTAAGCGAGAGTACACGCCGCGCATGAAGAAACTTACCTACGCTCAAGGCAAACTATGCATCAAGTTGGTTTACCGCGAGTGCAACTCGTCGTCCTACCAACTGATACAGGCATTTCTCGGCCCTATCCGTGCTGGCTTCTATCAGGCCTTTGCCTCTCTCTTTGGAGCCAGTCTTACCAAGAAATATGATCCTAACGGTGTAGACCGCCTTACCGAACGTGTGGTAAGGCAGGTAGAGTCTGGACAGATTTAGATATCCAGGGCTTTATTCTTCTGTATAAAGCACCTGGATAATGGTTTGACCTACTGCCTTAAGGGTGTTCTTATCAAGGTGAGCCATGTCATCGCTCACGGTGTGCCAGGTAGGACCAAAACTGCTCTGCTGACAGTCAGGATAATAAGGAATGATATCGATAGTAGGTATCTTCGCTTTCTGGTTGACAGGAATATGGTCATCGGTAATCATGCCTCCATCGCTATTGGGGAAGAAACTTCCATAACCCGCCTGACGGGCAGCACGCCATACCTTCTTTACGATGGAAGAAGCATACTGCATTGACATTCCTTCACGATAGAACTGTGCACCTTGACCGCCCACCATATCAAGCAATATGCCATAACGAGGCTGGTAGTCGGCTGACTTGTTCTCACTCCAGTACTGAGCACCCAATGCCCATGAGTCACCTTGATCCTGTACATCTGCCCATTGAGGTGTTCCCCAATCTTCGGCATCAAAACATACGAAGTCTACTCCGATTTGTGCATTTAGTTTCTTATCAGCCTGCAACAAGCGAGCTATCTCTAACATGACTCCCACGCCACTGGCTCCATCGTTGGCAGCCATGACAGGCTTACGCCAGTTGGCACTGTCGGGATCGTTATCAGCCCAAGGACGACTATCCCAATGAGCACAAAGAAGGATGCGTGTTGTTGCCTTAGGATTGTAATGCGCTATGATATTGGTGTTCTTTAATATCGTACCATCATAGCCTTTGAGGTCGGCCTTCTGGGTCTCTACCTCGCAACCAAACTGCCTGAACTTTTCCACTATCCACTTGCCACACTTCTCGTGCGCCTCGCTGTTCATGATGCGAGGACCAAAGTCGCACTGAACCTCACAAAAGGCTAAAGCAGAGTCGGCATTAAAGGTGGGACCAACAGGATTCAGTTTCTCAGCCTCTTCCACTTCCTGCACGTCGGGTGACACCAGATGTGCATTCTTATAGCTATAAGCTCCACCTATCACTGCTGCAGCGACAACAGCTCCCCATATTATCTTCATTTTCTTCGTCATTTCTTCTCAAATTAATAGAAAGCCCTCGTACTGGCTTTCACATAAACTCTTCGTTCTTCACTCTCCGTTCTTCACTCACCAAAATCCTGCACCTGCTGCATCACTCTGAGCCAGTTGCCACCCCATATCTTAGCGATATCTTCCTCACTGTATTTACGACGCAGTAACTGCTGAGTAAAGTGTATCAGTTCGGAGGAATCGGCAAGTCCACGGATGCCCCCATCACCATCGAAGTCTGTACCTAAACCTACATGGTCGATACCCATCACATCGATGGCATGCTCCAAATGAGCTATCGCATCACGGATATCAGCTTCACCGTCCTTACGTAGGAATCCATGGTAGAGTGTAGTTTGAGCCACACCGCCCTTAGCAGCCAAAGCATGCATTTGGTCATCGGTAAGATTGCGAGGGACATCACATAGCGCACGGCTACTGCTGTGGCTGCACACGATGGGTGTACGGCTGATGTCGAGCGCATCGTAGAAACTCTTCTCACCACCATGACTGAGGTCTACCATGACACCCAAACGGTTCATCTCATGGATGACCTGCTCGCCAAAGGGACTCACACCATGATGGGTGTTGTTGCCACGAGCACTATCACAGATATCATTATCACCATTGTGACAAAGGGTGATATAGACAATACCACGCTTAGCAAAATGCTCCACGTTGGCAAGGTCGTGATGAAGGGCTAATCCATTCTCTATACCCAACATAATACTCTTGCGACCAGCACGCTTGTTGGCATACAGGTCGGCAGGAGTACGGGCAAAAGCTAAATATTCGGCATTTTGCGCCACGATATCACCTATCTTGTCGAAGATAAGATCTGCATACTGCGTAGGAGTTTCTACATCAAATTCCACCTTGCTGCGGAAGCTCTCACCCTCCTGTGGTTGCGGCAAATAAGCCACCATCGTAGTGGCATCCTGACGCCCATCAGTCATCTTGTGAAGATCGACAAGAATGCGGGGATCACGATGATCAAAGTGAACTCCCTGAGGGAAGAACATCGGTGTATCGCAATGGGTGTCGAGTGTGAGAATTTTATCATGCAACTGCTTAGCAACACCAAACTCACTTGCCTGTTCTACAAGCCAACGGAATATCTTCTTTCCATCCTCCTCCAACCATTCTGGATGCCATTGCACACCGAGAATCGACTTGTACTCGCTGCTCTCTATGGCCTCGATGATGTTGTCGGCAGAACGGGCAATGACACGGAAGCGCTTGCCGGGCTGGCTCACAGCCTGATGATGAAACGAATTGACCATGATGCGTTCACTGCCATATATATTATACAAGGTGGAACCCTTGACCAAGCTGACGCTATGAGTGGGCTCCGAACGGTCGGCATCTTGGCTGTGCTTCACCTGCTGTTCTATATCTTGCTCCACCTTTCCGCCAAGGGCTATCGCCAAGGTCTGTATGCCACGACAGATACCCAACATAGGAATCTGACGATTGAAGGCAAGACGAACGAGCATCAGTTCAGCAAGATCGCGCTCACGATTGATGTTGTGTAGACGTGGAGAAGGCTCCTCACCCATCCACAAAGGATTATGATCGCCACCGCCCGTAAGAATGAGTCCGTCCAGATGCTGGAGCGTATTAATGATAACGGCGGTGTCGGCAACAGGAGGGATGATGACAGGCACACCACCTGCCTCTACCACCTGCTTGTAATAACGTTCACGAAGCGTAGCATCTATGCCTTCGTAATTGGCAGAGAGGCCAATCAGAGGCTGACGCTTCGCTTCGGGGAAGGTGGAGTACACACCCTTTAGGTGCGACTCCAAATCAAAGCTTTCCATTTATTCTTCTTCCAATATAACTGGTATCTCACGCTTGATACTCTGCTCCAAGGAGATGAGAGTCTCGGTAGAAACGACACCAGGGATGGCCTGCAACTTATTGTTGAGTAGATCCATGAGCTGCTCATTATCACGAGCATAGAGCTTCAGGAGCATGGTATAAGAACCTGTAGTGAAATGGCACTCCACGATTTCAGGAATGTTGAGCAAACGCTCCACCACCTTCTTGTACATATTACCGCGCTCAAGGTTGATACCTACATAAGTGCAGGTAGAATAGCCCAAGCTCTTGGGATTAACATCGAATCCGCTACCTGTGATGTAGCCATCCTCTACAAGATGCTGCACACGCTGATGAATAGCTGCACGCGATACACCACACTCTGCTGCTACATCCTTGAAAGGTATACGAGCATTCTGAGACAAGATGCTCAAGATTTTTCTGTCAAGATTATCGATTTTATCCATTCTGTATTTATTTTATCGTTAGTATCTTTTTACTTATTCAATTTCCAAGTTACACCGTCCTTGGTATCCTTTACCTCGAAGCCAGCCTCAGCAAGGGCATCGCGTATCTGGTCGCTGGTAGCCCAATCCTTATCCGCTTTAGCCTTAGCACGCAGATTGAGCACCATGTCTACCACCTTGCCGTAAGCTTCCTCACGAGCATCGTTATTAGCACCCTTCTCGCTCTTCAGACCCAAGAGGTCGAAGGTAAAGAGACGCATGGTGTCAGAGAGTTCCTTCAAGTCGTCGGCAGAGATATTGGCTTTGTGGTCGAGAGCGGTGTTGATGATGTGACAAGCCTCAAAGAGGAAGCTGATGACAAGCTGGGTCTGGAAGTCATCATTCATCGCATCATAGCAACGCTGACGCAGTTCACCTACAAACTTCTTCACCTGTTCATCACTCTGCTTAGCCACTGGCACACGCTCCAAATCGTTCAGACCATTCATCAGTCGCTCCAATCCCTTCTGGCTGGCCTTCAGGGCATCGTTAGAGAAGTCTACGGTGCTGCGGTAGTGAGCAGAGAGGATGAAGAAACGGATGGTCATTGGCGAATAAGCCTGCTCCAAACTATCGTGATTGCCAGTGAAGAACTGCTCCAAGGTAATGAAGTTGCCAAGGCTCTTCCCCATCTTCTGACCGTTGATGGTAATCATGTTGTTGTGCATCCAGTAGTGTACCATTTGATCGCCTTGCGAAGCCACAGCCTGAGCTATCTCACACTCATGGTGTGGGAAAATCAAGTCCATGCCACCTCCGTGGATATCAAAGTGATTGCCTAAATACTTTCTGCCCATAGCAGTACACTCGCAGTGCCAGCCTGGGAAGCCATCGCTCCAAGGACTTGGCCAGCGCATGATATGCTCTGCCGAAGCCTTCTTCCAAAGTGCGAAGTCGGCTTGGTTTTTCTTCTCACCGATACCTGCAAGTTCGCGGCTCTCGTTGATGACATTCTCTAAGTTACGGCCAGAAAGGATACCATACTTATGGTCTTTGTTATACTTCTCGATATCGAAGTAGATAGAGCCGTTGCTCTCGTAGGCATAGCCATTATCGAGGATTTCCTGAACCAGTTTCTCCTGCTCGATGATATGACCTGTGGCATGAGGTTCTATGCTGGGAGGAAGCACGTTGAGTGCTTCCATCGCATCGTGGTAGCGGTTGGTGTAATACTGAGCTATTTCCATTGGCTCCAACTGCTCCAGACGTGCCTTCTTTTCTATCTTGTCGTCACCCTCATCTGCATCGTGCTCCAGGTGACCTACGTCAGTAATGTTTCTAACATAGCGCACCTTGTATCCCAAGTGCTTGAGATAACGGAAGAGTATATCGAAGGTTATGGCTGGGCGCGCATGACCAAGATGTGGGTCGCCATACACAGTAGGACCACAAACATACATGCCCACATTGGGCGCATGAAGTGGAGTAAATCTTTCCTTCGTACGAGTGAGGGTGTTATAGATTAATAGTTTCTGTTCCATACGTATATTATTGTTATGTTTTGTGTGCAAAGATAGTGCTTTTTTCTGATTTATCGGGCTAATAACTTACAAAAGTTTAGATTATTGGCAAAAATACCTTAATCTTTACCATCGGAATAAATAGTTAGTGCCAAAGAAAGTCAAAAGACACCTATCGGATGACTGACATTCAAGATGATCATAAAACGAAATTACACAACTAACTTTTCTGAATAAGTAATAAATGTCTCCTGAAGAATCAAGTGATTTTTCTGAAAAATATAGGCTCACCAACCGCCCAACAGCTGTTGTGCGGTTATACATCAGCTGTTATACATCTGCACAACACTTGTTATGCAGACGTCGCACAACTGATGTGCAACAACATTCAAACCATATTCTAAAATCAGCACCAAGGCGACGCCCAGAAAATTCACAAGGTTGTGGTTCACTGACTTGTGAACTTTAGTCCCACGTTCAACACTCTGAACACTTTTAAGCGGAGTGTGTTCAGCTCGTTGAACATATTTTAGGCAAAATTGTTTTGCGGTCTGAACAAATAGTCGTATCTTTGGACCATTAATCATAAAACAATAAGATATGGAAGCTCTATTCAACCAATGCAGACGACTACTAAGGATGACATCCTTAAACTATACCAGGTCTATCATCCATCAAATACATTGGAACCAAAGACTGGTATCAATCCGAGGGGCACGTGGTGTAGGGAAAACCACTTTGCTCCTACAATACATCAAACAAACATACGGAAACGCTCCAAAGGAAGCTATCTATGTAAGCTTGGACAACCTATATTTCAGCCGCCACACATTTCTCGACTTTGTGGATGAGTTCTATAAGATGGGCGGCAAGCATATCTTTGCTGATGAAGTGCATAAATATGAGGGATGGAGCCAAGAACTGAAGAATGCATACGATGCCTATCCCGACATGCACTTTGTCATTACAGGCTCATCCGTGCTAAACATCTTGAATTCCGATGCCGACCTCTCTCGCCGCTGCATCAACTATAACATGCAAGGACTCTCATTCCGAGAGTATCTACTCCTCTGCGAGGGAATTGCTTTTGCCCCTGTGGATTTACCAAGCCTCTTGCTATCACCAGACATGCTTTGCACCGCAGTCAACGAGAAATGCCGTCCCTTGGCTTATTTTGACAAATATCTCAAGACAGGGTATTATCCTTTTGTGCTGGAAGGAGAAGAGGATTATTATGAACGTATCTCAAACGTGGCGAACCTCATCTTGGAAATTGAGTTACCACAATTATGTGGTGTAGATGTATCAAACATCAGAAAGTTGAAGAGCCTCTTGGCGGTTTTAGCCTCAGAATATCCTATGCAGATAGACATGAAGAAGCTGTCTGCCATGGCAGGCATGTCACGTACCACCCTAATTGCCTATCTGCAATATCTACAGCGAGCCAAGCTCATCAACCTGCTTTATTCTGGTGATGTTTCCCTGAAGAAGATGCAACGTCCCGACAAAATCTATATGGAGAACAGCAACTTGATGCAAGCCTTGTCGCTAAACGGTGTGAACGAAGGTACAAAGCGAGAAGCATTCTTCGTCAACCAGCTCACCTATCAGCATCGCATAGAATATGCTACCTCCCAAGCAGACTTCTTAGTGGATGGGAAATACACGTTTGAGGTGGGTGGCAAGTCAAAGGATGGCAAGCAGATTGCCCAAGTAAGCAATTCCTATATCGCAGCAGACGGCATAGAGCATCCCTTTGGTAACAAGATTCCACTGTGGTGCTTCGGATTCTTGTATTAGATTATTCAAATTTCGCAAATTAGTCCATGCCATGGAGCATGCCAATGAGACGATGGCACAAAGTGGTACTACAAGTGGTCGATGGAAACCACCAAGCAAGCCGACAAGGACGAAAAATAAAGCTCCAAGCGAACAGGAAAGTTTGCTTGGAGCTTACTGTGAGAGACGTAAATTAGAATGTATAACCTAAGCTGATCATCCAACTTCTGTTCTTAATCTTACCATCAGAATCACCAGAGTTCTTGGCGATATTGCTGAGACCCAAATCATAGGCAAAGCCAAGATAGTAATGAGAAGCGAAGGTTACACCAGCACCAAACTGGAGACCACAATCAAACTTCTTGGCACTGTCCTCATGGAAGAAGTCATCACTCTCCTCCTCTCCATCATGTTCCATCTTTTCCTTGCCACCCACACCATAAGCGAAATAAGGACCTACGTTGATTTGCAACTGGGCTGCACTTCCGAAGTCATAACGATAAGAAGCCAATACAGGAATCTCAAGATACATAGGAGAGTAAGTGACTTTTGCTTCCCCTTCAGACTCCTTTCCACCCTTATTCATGAAATACAATCCAGACTGAACGTAAAGGCTCTGCATCAATGGGATGTCCACGATGGCACCTACATGCCATGCCGCACGTGAATCAGTGGTATAGGTGTGGTTGTCCTCCACCAACGAGAGAGTGCTCAAGTTAAGACCTGCACGAATACCGAAACGAACGCCACTCTCCGCCTTCTCAGTTGAGAAGAAAGAAGATGAAGAACTACTTGCACGCTGTGCGGAAACTGAGAGTGCCATGATGGCACAGATGATTACAACAAATAACTTTTTCATAAATAATCATTTATTTATATGTTAATAAAAAAATAGAATACAAACCGAGGGTAAGACCTACAAGTTGAAATTCATTCTCCACACATTGTAAACCTTGTCGGATGAGCCACGCTGTGAGAGGAAGAAGATGCTCTTGCCATCAGGCGACCACACTGGCGACAAGTCGTTGCCTGGATGGTAAGTGAGCTGGGTAAGCTGGGTTCCATCTGTACGCACCACGAAGATGTCGGTATTGTCAATGCCCTCCTTCTCAGAACGGCTGTTGCCCGTAACAAGCAGCCACTTGCCATCAGGAGACAGTTGTGGAGTGGTGTAACTCTTGCCTGGTTGTGCGAGAATTACCTCCTCTACACCAGTCTTGAAGTTGATTCTCCATATCTCACTCTCCTTGTTGGTTGTGAAGCGAGCACAATAGATGGTATTAGGGTCGCCAGGAATGAGGCATGCCGTCATACCACGGCTATAGTTGGAAAACAAGTTGGTCTTGCGATCGTAGCTCCAAAGACTATAGTTGGCGTATCCCTCGCCACGATGGAAATAGAGGGTATTGCCGTCAGGACTAATTACCCCACCATAGTCGTTGTCGTTGCCGTTGGAGATTTGTCTTACCACCGTACCCTGATTGGCATCCACAAGATAAATGCCATGATGGTTTCCTCTTACCTCGGTGAAGCAGAGGGTATTGCCGTCAGGACTCCATGAGAAGCCCTCCACATTGGTACGGAACGTGCGCTGCACGCTGGCACCTCCCTTGGCGGCATTCTTGATCATCACGTTGGTAGTACCATTCTTCTCATTGATGTAACCGATGCGCTTGCCGTCTGGAGAAAGAGCTATCTGTGGAATCACCCACCAATCTATCACGTTAGTTTTCTTGGAGCCAAATATGCCCGAAGCCTTGCTTACGAGACCATTCTTGTAGTCTGCCACGCAATCGGCATCATCAGTAATCTTCTCAAACATCACGCCACCTTCCTCTGGTACAAATACCAAAGAGTAGTCGAACTTACCTTTCTTGGCAAAGGAAGACACACCCACCAAGAGCAATGTCAAAACCCATAGCAACCGTCCTTGCCCAGTAAGGGGAATCTCTTGGAACACCTTTTGAAATAAACTTTTCATTTTCATAATACTTATCACTATTTATGTTACTTTAAATATCTACATAGCTGATGCAAAGGTAGTAATAAAAAAAGTTTTCGCAAACCCTCAAAATCGTACATTGTGCTCATTTATCAGCTATAAGGTTTCGTTTGTGCATTTTCAATGCTTATATACCTCTACTTTGTTTTAATCTCCTCCTAAATGGGGGATATGCAACCTCAAGACGGCAGAAAAAAACTATATTCTCGCCTTTGAAGTTTATATATTTTTTACTACCTTTGCAAGGAAATTTACACGTCAATGCCTAAAACTCCTACAGAAAATGAGCATGCTGTCAATGATTAAAAAGGTCCTAACAATGGTGTTGTGCATCACGCTACTTGCGGGATGTACGCACCCCAAGTCAAGCCATAACATAAGAGGAGACATGGACAGTCTCCTAAGAAGCATAGACGA
Organism: Candidatus Segatella caccae; assembly: GCA_900556395.1. Classification (GTDB taxonomy): domain Bacteria; phylum Bacteroidota; class Bacteroidia; order Bacteroidales; family Bacteroidaceae; genus Prevotella; species Prevotella caccae. The sequence continues at coordinate 25,685 of USOQ01000019.1, forward strand.
CTCTATAGACATCCATTCAAGCATAGCAAAGCAAATGATAGCGAAGGCTTTGTCGCAAGCCCCAGATAGTATAACCATCTACGAGCTATACGCCAGGCTAAGCAAGTACTACTGTCTCTCGGCAACTCCCGACTCATTCATACCTTATATAAATGCCACCATCGCCTACTGCAAGCGACAGCCAAAATCGCCACGAATCAACACCTTGCTGGCCTATGCCTACAACTGCAAGGCACTCAACCTACATAACTTTCACAAGAACCCACAAGAAGTGATAGAACTCTACAAAGAGAGTTACAAACATCTTACAAAGAGCGATGCGCAAGAGCAATTGCCCAAGATATGCGCCAACTTAGGAGATGCCTACATGTTCTACAATTTGCTGCCCGATGCAGCCGCATGGTATCGCCGCGCTCTTTTCCTCGCAGACTCTCTCAACCTCCCCAGCAAGGAGAACGTCACTCTCTACTTGGGGCTCGCCACCATCTACCAGCAGCTGAATGACTTCGACACGGCACTAAAGTACTACCAACAGACTGACAAGCACCGCCAAGAGATGTCTGTCAGCATGCAAGCTTACTACCTGAACAATTATGGCTCCTATTATTACTACACCCGTGACTATAGGTCCTCATTGGAGAAATTTTTGGAACTGAAGCACTTCTTGGAGAAGGAGGGAAAGACTGACACCTTCGACATGTACCTATGCAAGCTCAATATGGCTGACGTGTACTTATGTCTGGATAGTGTCAACACATCAGCGAGATACCTGGAAGAGGTAGAGCCATTTATGCGCCAAAACGGCGACCTCCTTGCCCTATACTACTGTAACACCATACGCATCGGGCTGGCCGTGAAGAAACGTGACCTTCAAGCCATTCCACGCATTTTGGCATCTGAGCATAACATCGACAATATTGCATTCAGTATGCGACAGATACGCAATAAATACCTTAGAAGTTACTACGAACTTACCGGCAACTACCAAAAAGCATATCGGAATCTAAAAGAAGACTTGAGAATGAACGATTCTCTGGAGCACAACCGCACCAACATGAGAGCCTCCGAAATTATGGAGCGTCTGGCTCAAGACACCATTATGCTGCATCACAAACTGCAGATGGAACACAAGAACGCCCTCATCCAGAAAGTTCACAATAGGGTACTCATTGCAGTGGGCGGCATCATCGTATTGGCATTACTGACAATAATCGGTGCCATCTACACACACAAGCGAGAGGCACAGAGGAAGTTGGAAGTCATGATGCTCAAGCTAAGCAATGCCCGCAACCGTATCTCCCCCCACTTTGTGTTCAACGTACTCAACAACAAGATTATCCGCTCAGAAAAGCAAGAGGCGACAGAACTGATAGAACTGACAAAACTCATCAGAGCCAATCTCGACTTGTCATGCCGCTCCATCATCCCACTGGCAGAAGAACTGAGTTTCGTGGAACAATATATTAAGGTGGAGCGACACCAATTAGGCGAAAATTTCCACTTCGAAATCCACAAGGACGACAACCTGGACTTGTCACAGATTCTCATCCCCTCCATGCTAATACAGATACTTGCAGAAAACAGTGTAGTACATGGGCTAATGGGCTGGGAAGGCGAGAAGAAGCTCATCATTGGTATTCAGAGAGGAGATGACGGTTACTTCATATCAGTAGCTGACAATGGACCAGGCGTCGACATCACAAAGTTGGGGAAAAAGCGTATGGGCCTCCAAATAGTGAGCAAGACCATCGCCGCCATCAACGCACAAAACAAGAAGAAGATAAGATTCTCCTTGAAAAACTTAAAAGACGACACAGTCAACACTATAGGATGCCAAGCTAACATCTACATTCCAACATACATCAAGTGGCAGTAAAATCAAAACAATATCACAATGATACAATCCATCATCATAGACGACAATAAGGAGGCTGCAGAAAAGTTATCTCAATCACTAAACAAATATTCGGAGATTCAGGTAATGGGCATCGCCAACAACGGAATGGGCGGTCTTGATCTCATCGACAAGTTTAGCCCCAATGTACTGTTTCTCGACATCGAACTTCCAGACATTTCCGGACTTGACTTCCTCGACCATCTATGCAACGGGCACTTGGAGTCATGCCTGGTGGTCATTTATACGGCATACGCCTCCTACATTCTGCCAGCTTTCAGAAAAAAGGTGTTCGATGTGTTACTCAAGCCTATTGAGGAGAAAGAACTTGACGGCATCGTGCAACGTATCAAGGCTTACCAAAAGGAAAAGAGCCCCAAACAGACAATAAACAAGAAGAATGGCAAGCAACTCTTCTTTATTAACAAGTACGACTTTCATGTGGTGGATAACAAGGAAATCGGTTTATTTCAGTACAACCAAGAGTTGCGCTGTTGGGAGGTCATCGTGGCAAACAGTAAATCCCCCATCAAGTTGAAACGCAACGTAAAAGGAAATGCACTTGTCAGCTCCGATGACTCTTTCGTACAGGTGAATCAAAAATTCATCATCAACATCAACTACTTGTTGGAGGTCATTGACAATCTATGCGTGTTCTATCCACCATTCGAGTACCTAAACTACGTGAAGGTAGGATGCTGGTACCGCCGCAAACTGATAGAACGCTTCATAAACAACTTATAAAGACAAAGAGTGATGGGGTGATGGAAGGATGCATAAAGTGAGCAAATACTGCATACTTATGCAAGAAATGTAAGCAAATAGCCTTTTATTTGCATAAAAACGTCAAAAGATTATCCTATATAAAAAATAATGTGTAATTTTGCAGCCACTAAAAGTTATAAATCATAAGAAAATGGCATATACAAGGCTGACAGCTGCCGAAGCAGCAGCGATGATTAACGACCAAGATAACATCGGACTGAGTGGTTTTACCCCTAACGGCGTACCTAAGGCAACATTCCGCGAACTCTCCAAAAGAGCCATCGCAGAACATGAAGCAGGACGCCCCTTCCAAGTAGGTATCTTGACTGGAGCCTCTACATCACAGAGCATAGAAGGTGACATGGCTGCAGCCCATGCCATTAAGTTTCGTGCGCCATTCTCTACAAATAAAGACTTCCGCACCCATACCAATTTGGGAGAGATAGACTATGAGGATATGCACTTAGGACACATGGCAGAACGCTTGCGCCGTGGATTCTATGGAGAGATAGACCTCGCCATCATCGAAGTGTCCGACCTGGAAGAGGGGGAGACCACCTGTAAGGCTTTCCTCACCTCTGCTGGTGGCATCGTTCCAACCATCGTGCGCTTGGCCAAGAAGGTGCTCATCGAGAAAAACACCTTCCACAGTCCTGCTTCACGCTATCTACACGATGTGTATGAAATAGCAGAATGTCCCTTCCGCGAACCTATACCTATCTTACATGTGGGCGACCGTATCGGCAAGGAGTATGTGGAGATTGACGCACAAAAGATTGTGGGTGTCGTAGAATGTAATATTCCTGAGGAGGCACGCGCCTTCAAACCCCTCGATCCTGTAACCGAACAGATGGGACACAACGTAGCCGACTTCCTGGTTTCTGACCTAAAGAAGGGACACATCCCATCACAATTTCTGCCTCTGCAGAGCGGTGTTGGTGTCACATCAAATGCCGTACTGGAGGCTTTGGGACAAAACCCAGACGTACCAGTGTTCAGCGTATATACCGAAGTGGTACAAGACGCTGTCGTGAAATATATGCGTGAGGGCAGAATCAAGGATGCTTCTTGCTCGTCACTCACCGTGACCAATGATACACTGAAAGAGGTGTACGACGATATCAACTATTTCAGACAGCACCTCACCATCCGTCAAAGTGAGATAAGCAATTCGCCTGAGGTGATTCGCCGACTCGGAGTCATCGCCATGAACACCGCCATCGAGTGTGATATCTATGGCAACGAGAACTCGAGCCACATCTGCGGCAGCAAGTTGATGAACGGCATCGGTGGCAGTTGCGACTATGAGCGTAATGGTTTCATATCCATCTTCACCACACAGAGTACCACCAAGAATGGATGCATCTCTGCCATCGTACCCATGTGTAGCCATGTAGATAGTACAGAACATGATGTGGATGTCATCGTCACCGAGCAGGGCGTTGCCGACCTTCGTGGTAAGGGTCCCCTGCGCAGAGCCAAGGAGATTATTGAGAACTGTGCCCATCCCGACTATCGCCCTATGTTGCGCGAATACCTCAAGTTTGCCGAGAAGGGGCATGAACCTCAGAGCATGAGGGCTGCACTCGCCATGCACGACACCTTCTTGAAGAAGGGTGATATGCGACTCACTGACTTCGGAGAATATCTGAAATAAAAAGAAGATTCCCCAAGATAAAAAAAGAGCTTGACGAACGGAACAACCATTCATCAAGCTCTTTTCTTTTTTATAGAAGCGAAAAGGACATTTTGTTTGCATCACTCGCACACTTTGCTTGCACAGCTTGCTTTCTCCTTCTCGCTTGCCCTTATCTTTACTAAAGACATAGTTAGCTTACTTTCTTCTTTTTGCAACAGACTTCTTGGCAGGAGTCAGTTTCTTGGCAGGAACAACCTTCTTGGTCGCTGCTGGCTTTTCGCTCACTTCTGTAGCTGGCTTGCTCTCCTGTACCTCAGGCTTTACGATACTCACCAATTCCAGGTCGAAGACCAAAGTAGAATAAGGAGGAATCTGACCTGCACCACGAGAACCATAAGCCAGGTCCTGAGGAATGTAAATCTCCCACTTGCTACCTACTGGCATCATGGTAAGAGCCTCTGTCCAACCCTTGATAAGACGTCCAGCATTAAACTTATCTGTCTTGGCACCATGGTGCTTAGAAGTAGCATCAAACACCGTGCCATCAAGTAAACGACCCTCGTAGATAACCTCTACCTCATCGCTACTCTTAGGCACCTCACCATGGCCTTCCTTCAGCACCTTGTACTGCAAGCCACTGGGAGTAACCTTCACACCTTCTTTCTTCGCATTCTCTGCCAACCAGCGCTTACCTTCACCCATCAGCACGTCATTGGTATATTCTGATGCCTTGGCGGGAGTAAAGAAAGTGGTATCGTTGGAAAGAGTGGCAAGGAATCCCTGATTGAACAGGTCGGCTACAATAGAATCGTTGGTAGACTTAAACTCCTGCTTGGTAGCAGGAAGGATGCGCTCCTTACTCATCTTGGCAATGAGCACACCTGCTGCATAAGCCACATCCGCAGGAGCGTTACCACGCTGGAATGCCTCGCTATAACCTCTCATAAAGTCGCTCATGTAAGCGGTATCTACCTGATAAGCCTGCTGGATATAGGGAATCAAGCCCTGATGACTGGCCTTCATACCGGCAGCATAGCTCAGTGAATCGGAAGCAGAAGCCAACACTACTACTGGCGAAACAGACTTCTTGTTCTTCGCCTTATTCTTACTCTTGTTTGCGGCACTTACCGTAAACAAAGAAGCACTCGCCACGAGGACGAGTGCTATCATTATCTTTTTTTTCATATTTCTCGAAAGTCCTCTTTGAGTCTCCAAAAATAGATTGATTACTTATTCTCGATAGAAACCAGTTCTATCTTGAAAATAAGAGCAGAGAAAGGCTTAATCTGTGCCTGCTCGCGCTCACCATAAGCCATCTCCTGAGGAATATAGACCTCCCAAACAGAACCTACAGGCATGTGTACCAAAGCCTCTGTCCAACCCTTGATAACCTGGTTGGCACGAAGTGATACAGCTTCACCACGCTTGTAAGAAGAATCGAATACCTTGCCATCGATGGTCTTACCCTCATAGTTTACCTTTACCAAAGAGGTATCCTTAGGCAATGGGCCATTACCTTCCTTGATAACCTTATATTGTACACCTGAAGGAAGGGTTACCACGCCTGCCTTCTTCTTGTTGGCAGCAAGGAATTTTTCACCGGCCTCCTTGTTAGGACCATACTGCTTCTGCATAGCCTTAGACTTGATAGCCATCATCTTGGCCTGAGCCACCTGCTGAGCCTGCTCTACAGTCATCAAGCCCTTCTTGCCTGTAGTACCAGTGATGAAACCAGCCATGAAGTTCTTCAAAGAGATGGTCTGAGTAGAATCATTACCAAATACCTCATGATTGATACCCTTTACCATCTGGTTGCTAATCTGCTGGCCAATCTGAATACCTGCATAATAAGCAGCCTTCTTCTTATCATCACCAGCATTGGCACCATCGTTAAGACCCTTGATGAAGTCATCCATGTAAGCGGTGTCTACACCCATACGTTCTACCATGAACTCCTTCAAACCCTGAGTTTGAGACATACCCATAGCATAGCTCATTGTATCGACATCTGTCTTGAGGTCTGCCTTAGGAGTTGAGTTGCCACAAGCTACGAAAGTAGCAGCAGCACAAGCCACAACGGCTCCGAAAAATAACTTTTTCATTGTTTTTTTATGTTTTGTTCTTTGTTCTCTTGTTTTACTTCACTGCTACAAGCTCTACATCGAAAATCAATGCAGAATATGGAGGGATAGCTGCACCAGCACCACGCTCACCATAACCCAACTGATAAGGGATGAAGAAGCGATACTTAGCACCCTCTGTCATCAACTGAAGACCCTCAGTCCAACCAGCGATAACCTGATTCAATGGGAAGGTAGCTGTCTGACCACGGTCGTAAGAGCTATCAAACTTGGTACCATCAATAAGAGTACCCTCGTAGTGACACTCCACCTGGTCGGTAGCCTTAGGAGCCTTACCATTGCCCTCACGCAATACCTGATATTGCAAACCACTCTTTGTAGTGATGACGCCTTCTTTCTTGCCATTCTCTGCGAGGAAGTTCTCACCAGCTTCCTTGGCTACCTTACCCTTCTCGGCAGCAGCAGCCTGTGCCTTAGCCTCCTGCTCTGCAAAGAAGTTCTGTACCAACTCCTGAGCCTCTTGCTCGCCAATCTGCAAATTGCCAGCAATAGCATCCTTAACAGCCTGAGCAAAATCGTCGATGTTTAATTTCTCTGCACCCATCGATGCCAACTGGCGACCAATGCCAATACCCAAAGCGTAACTTACTTTGTCCATAAATCTATACTATAATGTTTTGTTATTAATAATCTTATTTTGTTTTAAAACGAGTGCAAAGATAACATTTTTCTTACTCATAACGATGCTATTTGCAGAAAAATTGCTATTTTTGTGCATTCTTAATAAAAGATTTATGAAGAAACTTGTTTTTTTAACTGGTGCAGGCATGTCGGTGGAAAGTGGCTTCAAGACTTTCCGCGGCAATGACGGATTGTGGGAAAACTATCCTGTAGAGCAGATAGCAACCCACGAAGGATGGGAAGCCGACCCTACTTTAGTGACCAACTTCTATAACATGCTGCGAAAAAAACTATATGCAGCACAGCCCAACGAAGGGCATCGCATCATCAAGGAACTGGAAAACGATTTCGAAGTGACGGTAATAACACAGAATGTGGATAACCTACATGAGAAAGCTGGTTCAAGTCATGTCATCCACCTACACGGAGAACTAAGCAAGGTATGCTCTTCGCGCAATCCATACGATGCACAATACATTCAGGAATTGCCTGAAGACAATAGCCAAATAACACCAGGCACACTGGCTGGTGATGGCAGTCTGCTACGCCCTTTCATCGTCTTTTTCGGAGAAAGTGTACCTATGATAGAGCCAGCAGCAGAAGCCGTACAGCAAGCCGACATCTTTGTCATTATCGGCACATCACTCAACGTATATCCTGCTGCGGGATTGATATCATACACCAAGCCACACATACCTATCTACCTCATTGACCCGGGAGCCGTCAACACCAATGGTTACTACAAGATAGAACATATCATGAAGGGTGCAAGTGAAGGCTTGAAGCAACTGAAGGAAATACTACGCTAACCTATAGCATCCAGAAAGACGCAAGTCTTTACATCCTTCACTACTTAAAAGATTATAATACCCCTAACAAATAAAACAAACAACTATGGGAAAAGGAAAAAAAGGAGGCAAAAGAATGAATAAAGCGCAGCTTACCGAAAAGCTGCAGGAATTCTTTGCCAGTCAACCAGGCGTCACGCTTAGTTTCAAGGATATCTTCCGTGCCCTGCATCTCGATACCCATCCTCTGAAGATGTTGGCTATCGACACGATGGAGGAAATGGCATGGGATGACTATCTTGCTAAGGTAAGTGACAATTCATACAGACTCAACCAGAGTATTCAGGTCATGGAGGGCAAGTTTGTACGCAAGCCTAACGGCAAAAACTCTGTTATACCCGAAGGAAGCGAAAAGCCTATCTTTGTTTCTGAACGCAACTCCATGGGAGCACTCAATGGCGACCATGTGGAGTTTACCTTCCTCGCACGCCGCAAGAACCACATCAAAGAGGCTCAGGTTAACAGAATCATCGAACGCGCTAAAGACAGTTTCGTGGGACGCTTAAAGGTAGATAAAGACATCGCCTATTTAGTGACTCCAAGTGATGTCTTTGCACACAACATCATCATTCCGAAACGCAAGTTGAAGGGAGGAAAGACTGACGACAAGGCTGTGGTGCGTATCATAGAATGGCCCGATGGCGAAAATAAAAGTCCTATCGGTGAGGTTATTGATGTTCTCGGACAGAAGGGAGAAAACGATGTGGAGATGAACTCTATCTTAGCTCAATATGGTCTACCATACAAGTATCCTAAGAATGTGGAGGATGCTGCCAATAAGATTACTGGTGAGATAACAGAGCAAGACTATAAGGAGCGAGAAGACTTCCGCGATGTATTCACCTGCACCATAGACCCTAAGGATGCAAAAGATTTCGATGATGCACTCAGTATTCAAAAGTTAGACAACGGCAACTGGCAGGTGGGTGTGCATATCGCTGATGTGTCGCACTATGTCACCGAAGGAAGCATCATAGATAAAGAGGCTGTCAAGAGAGCTACATCAGTCTATCTCGTAGACCGCACCATACCGATGCTGCCAGAACGTCTCTGCAACTTCATCTGCTCTCTGCGACCTGACGAGGAGAAATTGGCCTATAGTGTCATCTTCGAACTTGACAATAACGCAGAAGTAAAGAACTATCGCATCGTACATACTGTCATCAAGAGCAACCGACGATATAAATATGAAGAGGTACAGGAGTTGTTGGAGGCCAATGGCGTAGTAGACGGAACGGGCGAACCTGCACCAGCCGAAACCAAAGAGCATCCTTATCAAGGAGAGAATGCCTTACAGCTTATCACTCTCGACCGCATAGCCAAGAAACTGAGAGCTGCAAGATTTAAGAATGGTGCCGTGAAGTTCGACCGCGAGGAATTGCACTTCGATGTTGACGAAAAGGGAAAACCTATAAGCTGCTATTTTAAGCGCTCTAAAGACGCCAACAAGCTCGTAGAGGAGTTTATGCTCTTAGCCAACAGAACGGTTGCTGAGAGTATAGGAAAGACCAAGAAGGGCAAGAAAGCCAAAACACTACCCTACCGTATTCACGACAATCCAGACCCTCAAAAGCTGGAGACACTGCGCGAATTTGTGGTAAAGTTTGGCTACAAGATGAAAACAGAGGGCACCAAAGGCGCTACAGCAAAGAGCTTAAATAAGTTGATGGCCGATTGCGAAGGTAAACCAGAGAACAACCTCATCCAAATGGTTGCCCTGCGCGCTATGATGAAAGCCAAATACTCTGTACACAACATCGGACACTTCGGATTGGCATTCGAATATTATACACACTTCACATCGCCTATACGTCGATATCCCGACACCATGGTACACCGCTTGCTTACCAAGTATGCTGATGGAGGCAGAAGCGCCAACGAAAAGCATTACGAGGAGCTATGCGAACACTGTTCTGAAATGGAGCAGATAGCACAAAATGCGGAGCGCGACAGCATCAAATATAAAATGGTAGAGTTTATGGGTGATAAACTGGGTGAAGAGTTTGATGCCCACATCAGTGGTATCACCAGTTATGGCATCTACGCCACCATCGACGAGAACCATTGCGAAGGTATGATTCCTATGCGAGACATCGCTGACGATTACTATGATTTCGATGAAAAGAACTTCTGCCTCGTCGGAAGACGTCACCACAACAAATACCAGTTGGGAGACGAGATCCGCATCAAAGTGGCACAAGCCAATTTAGAAAAGAAACAACTTGACTTCACATTGGCAGGCGATTCTGCCCCAATACGCAAAGAAAAGCCTTCTACAAGCACTTCTGCTAAGAAAGCAAGAAAGTCTAAGCAAAAGACAAGAAATCACCGTAGAGGTAAATAAAACGGCGTTTTTCGTAACAACAAGCAAATCATCTTAAGGGTGACTCTTCAAACAAGGGTCACCCTTTTATTATGCAAATACCATTCAGATTTATTATATATTCCCCAAAAAACAAACGACGCAGCAATAAACAAGACGATTGCGTTGCGATGACAAATAAAAGCAGAAGCAGATCAAGTATAAAAAGGTGGGAATAACCCCCTATTTCTATAAGATTGTTACATCTTTTTTCTATAAGATTGTTAGATCTTAGTTACAGCATAAGAACTTCCCCATAGAAGACAACATACTACAAATCCGCACAACAGGATAAGCAAAAAGCCGATTCGATGAAGATATACAACAAACAAAAAGCCTCAGGAATCTTTCGAAACCTGAGGCTTTGATGAAAAAAGGAGGCGGCTACCTACTCTCCCGCATTGCATTGCAGTACCATCGGCGCAAGTGGGCTTAACTTC